>CAYXQH010000929.1:0-2227 GCA_964467425.1 uncultured Saprospiraceae bacterium | reverse complement strand
ATAATAATTATTTTCTTGGATGGTAGTAGTTCCTATAATTTCCATTGTATCATTAACACCGAAATAAGTACTTGTATAGGTATTTGGAAAATATGCGCTCTCTTCGTAAATCCAATAATTCCCTACTGCTAGTGGCATAAAATCGTTGACACTAATACAACTTTGACCTTCCAGACAAATTTTATCTTTTCGACAAGAACTGGAAATTAATAAAATGGAGCAAATGATTCCAAAGATATAAAAGTTCGAAAATTGTAGTTGAGTTTTCATTTGGGTTCTATTTGTAAAAATAGGTGCAAGAAGTCGTTCGAAATTTATATGAATCAAAAATTTTCAATATGATATTCTACCAATTCACGTCTTGTTTCATTGTTAGAATTTGGGTTGCTGAAAGAATAAGTGGTTTTATAAACTAAACCTACATTTTTTGCATAATAATTATGAAGTGGGCGTTCGTCTTTCAAAGCTCCTCTTTGAAAACAACCTCGGTAATCGAGGCATTCATAATAGTCTGAATTTTGAGTATAGAAATGTATCGTTGAATCTTTTACAGAATAATCGATACTATATCCAAGGGGCTGAGAAATTGTTTCTGTGTATAAAACGCGATCAAAATCAGTAGGCGAAAACATAATGTCTCCTTTTTGATTAACGATATATCCAATGGAGTCTCTCCAATAAAGCGTATCCTTTTCTGGAAATGACCTATACGTTTTTTCAATCACGAAGTATCCATCTGTTCCACTTATAAAAACGTCAATCACACGTGTCGTGTCTTGTTCGCTTAGAATTGTCCCGGATTGGGTTGATGTATTAAAAGTGATGATATCATAAATCCAATAGTTGCCTACCGCTAAGGGCATATATTCATTGGTCGTGTCACAGAAGGCATCTTCTTCCAGGCAGCCTTCTTCTTTTTGACAGGTATTAAATAATAAGAAAGAAAAGGTGATGAATAGCACACTGATGAGCGGTGCATTTAGCAGGGATGGGGATGCGTTTTTCATTTTTGTAGCTTTATTATATTATTAAGGTAATAACTTTTCGCTACAAAATAAAATTTGAATTATTTTCAGACTACTATTTTCTAAGTTTTTAAAGATCTATCATTGAGACCACTCTGCTAGTTTTGCGCGGGCTTCAATAGCAGGTTGATAATTTTCATCCGCCTCTTTCCAAACATCTACTGCTTTTTGGAGTGTCTTTTTAGCTTCCTCTTTCTTGCCTTGTTCATGAAAGGTCAAGGCAAGCTGCACTAATTGTTTAGATTGGAAAGGGTCGATGTTAAGGCCTGCATTTAATATTTCTTCGGCTGTTTTATAATCTTTGTTTAATCGATATATTTCTCCGGCAAATCCTGCAAGTGTTGCTTTGTCAACCTTGGAAGAGTCGCGAACCATTTCTATGTATTCAACGGCTTTTGAATAATTGCCATTTACTTTTTCAATAACAGCATTGGCTATATTCATTTGTTGGGGTGTACTAAAATTCGTAAGTGTTTCTTCACAATCAACTAAGGATTGACTTAGCTTTTCCTTTTCATTAGCATAGATATAATAATTGACTTTGACAATGCATTCGTAATCGACAACGGATTTATCAAAACCATCCGATACAGCGATAAGCTCTTCAAGAACATTAGGGCGTTGCTGATCAATCATTGCCTCCATATTATAGGGCATCCAAAGTTCTGATTTTAATTGGCTAATCGGTGCGATTCTGGATACGGATTCCCAACGATTATTCATTTCAGAAAAATAGCGATTAACTTGTCCTTTGTTGAGATAGACAAACTCTCTTTCTCTCATCGTTAGCATAGAATCCTGAAGGTGCTTTTCATTCTTTAGCGCTTTGTCCAGGAGTTTTATTTTTCCTTCAAAATTTCCTTTTCTTCCTTCAATATCGGCTAACTTTCTAATTAATTGAGATTTGTCCGGCTCTAAAACCAATAGTTTTTGAAAATGTTTTTCTGCTTTTTCCAATTCACCTTGAGCGAGATAAATATCTCCTTTACCAGCCATTTCTTTCGCCTTGTCCGGATATTCTTTTTCAAATTGAGTATAGTATTCTTCTGCCTTTTCAAAATTTCCCTGACTGTTTTCTAATTGTGCCAGCGTTAATAAAAGACGACCGGAATGTCCGTTTTCATAAGCACGTAATGCGGTTTGTTTTGCTTTTTCTACTTGAGCTGATTGTCTATAAAAACTAATAAGCCTGCTATACGGCT
>CAYXQH010000928.1:0-2228 GCA_964467425.1 uncultured Saprospiraceae bacterium | reverse complement strand
AAAAAATAATTTTTTGACAATACTTTGATAGAAAGATGATGTGCCTGAAAAGGTGTAATCATGCTGTAATTGCTATGTCTTTACACTCCATTTATAATCTAATTAATTTTAAAACATGTTAAAAAATTTCTTTCTTTTTTGCTCGGGAATTGATCAGACGCTTCTTGAAAAATGCCCTTCTGATACGAATAAATATATTGGTATTGGAGCAACGGTTTTCTTTACCGGTGTGCTAGCCTTCTTTTCTTCTGCTTATGCTTTATACACAGTATTCGATTCGTACTTCGCTTCCTTCATTTTTGGTGTTGTATGGGGGTTAATGATTTTTAATTTAGATCGTTATATCGTTTCCAGTATGAAAAGTAAAGGGTCTATTTGGAAAGACCTTGGAGTAGCTTTGCCAAGATTGGCTATGGCTGTTTTACTTGCCTTGGTAATTTCTAAACCTTTGGAGTTGAAGATTTTTGAAAAAGAAATTAATGCAGAATTGATAGTGATGGAGCAGGAGAAATTTAAAGAACAAGAAGATAAAGTCACCGTTCGATATCAGCCACAAATCGAAGCCTGGCAAGCAGAAGTGAAAACCTTGAAAGAAGAAATTGATATAAAAACAAAAGCCAGAGATGAGTTGGATTTAATGGCGCTGCAAGAGGCTGATGGAACGGGAGGCTCTGGTAAGAAAAACCTGGGACCAATTTATAAAGCTAAAAAAGCAAAGGCAGAATTGGCAGATCAGGAATTGCAAAATTTATTAGCCAGTCATCTTCCGCTGATCAGCGAAAAAGAAACTGCTATTAAGGATACACAGACTAAGATTCAGATAGAGATCGAAGCCTTAGAAAGAGGAGCATTCGGAGGTATTGCTGCTCGAATGGATGCCCTGGATCGATTGACCCAACAGAGTGAAGCAATTCTCTTGGCAAATATTTTTATCATGTTATTATTTGTTTCAATAGAAACCGCGCCCATCTTCGTGAAACTGATTTCTAGTCGAAGTCCTTACGATTATTTATTGCATGAGCATGAGCATGTTTTTGAGATGGCAAATCGCGAACGTACTACTTTATTAACCAATGTTGTTCGGAATAATATTATGATAGATACAGAAACTGGTGTCCACCGGGCAAATGCAAAAGTAAAAGTAGAGCGGGCAATTATAGATGAAAAATTACGACAGCGGATGGAAGAGCTTCAAAATGGAAAGCTAAGTCTGGATGATCATTTGTCTTTTTGATTTTTAAAAAATCACATAATACGTTTTTGTTTTGTTAGTAATTAGCTATCTTAATGATCTAATCAAACTATCAAAACGAAATGAAAAAACTAATTATTGGCGCATTAGTCGCCGCAGTACTGTTGCAAATCTGGCAAACAGTATCCTGGACATTTGCTAATGTTCATGGCAAAGAGACTCAATTTACAGAGCATCAAGGTAAGATTGTTGCTGCTATTGGAGAGCATGTCAAAGAAGGTCAATACTATGTAATGGGGGTTCCGGAAGGAACAACTCAGGAACAAATGATGGACATGGATTTAGTAAACGGTAAACCCTGGGCAACGATCAATTACCATCCCGCTTATAATGTAAACATGGGGATGAATATGTTTCGGGGATTTATTGTAAACCTCTTATCCGGATTAATACTCTGCTGGATTTTACTGAAATTCAGAGCACTTAATTTTACCACCGCCCTTTTAAGTGCTATAGGCATTGGCTTTATTGGTTACTTCACGATTGTGTATATGAATCATATTTGGTTTGAAGGAAGTACAATTGGATATCTAATTGATACCGTAGCTTCCTGGGGATTGGTCGGTGCCTGGTTAGGTTTTTATCTGCCAGAGAAGAGCAGTTAAATTTGACATTTTGACTAATGTTTAAAAGAAAAAGAAGTGTCCCCGCTATTAAGCAGGGACACTCTTTCACATTATAGAATCTGCCAAATAATTACCTAGTTTCGGTTTACTTTTTTAGAGTATACTTCACCCCCCGAAATAACTGTAATGAAGTATAAACCAGGTGATAGTTTTCTCAAACTCATTTCATGTTGAAGTGTTTGACCATCTACCTCAAGAGATTCTTCCATAAGAACTTTTCCGTCAAGCCCTTGTACTCGAATAGAAGCCCGTTCTGAAGGCGATTGAAAAGCAACAGTAATATTGATGTTTCCATTGGTTGGATTTGGGCTCACAGATAAATCACCGAAGGAGCTGAAGTTTCCGCCACC
>CAYXQH010000927.1:0-2230 GCA_964467425.1 uncultured Saprospiraceae bacterium | reverse complement strand
ATCTCCTATGAAGCAATGATTTCTGATCCGGAAACAACGATGAAAAACTTATGCGCTCGTTTTGGTTTAGATTTTCATGCAAATCTCATCAAGCCTTATGAAGGTATTGAACAAAAAATGACGGACGGAATCTACAAAGATTCTAAAGCAATGGGTGATCCAAATCTTATCCAGCATGGAAAGATTAAATCTTCTTTAGCTGACAATTGGAAAGGCGTACTCGAAGATAACTTCCTGCATCCTCAAACCTGGGAAACTGCAGAAAAACTTGGCTACCCATCCATCACTCCTGAGCTTTCACCTCTCACTCCTCCTCTCTCCCCTATCTCCTCTGACATAGCTATCATTGGAATGTCTGCTCGTTTTCCAAAATCTAAAAATTTAGAAGCGTTTTGGAAAAACCTGGTCGAATCGAAAGATCTCAGTACAGAGTTTTCAAAAGAAGAACTACTAGCGCAGGGAATTGATCCAGCATTATTAAATGACCCGGATTATATTCGACGCGGGATGTATCTTCAAGATGCAGATTGTTTCGATGCAGAGTTTTTCGGCTACCTCCCGAAAGAGGCTGCTCTCATGGATCCGCAACATCGAATCTTTTTGGAATGTGCTTATGCAGCACTGGAAGATGCAGGATACGATCCGGATCGAACAAATTTAGACATCGGTGTTTTTGGTGGCGTGGCTCGAAATACTTATTTGATCAATAATGTATTGACGCATCCTAATTATTTTAAATCTCTGGATGATTTTCAAATTGGGATCACTTTAGAAAAAGACTTTCCAACCACACGCGTTGCCTATAAATTGGACTTAAACGGTCCTGCTGTTAATATCCAAACTGCTTGTTCTACTTCCGGCGTTGCGGTTCACTTAGCATGTCAAAGTATTCGAACGGGTGATTCAGATATAGTCATTGTCGGAGGCGGAAGAATCCAACCACCAATTGCTTCTGGTCATTTACATAAAGAAGGGCATGCCCTTTCGCCAGATGGTTATTGTAGAACGTTTGATGCCGAAGCAAATGGAATGGTTCGCGGGCACGGCATGGCTTTTATCGTACTTAAAAACTTAGAACAAGCAAAAGCTGACGGAGATAATATTCACGCTGTTATAAAAGGAACAGCTATAAATAATGATGGTGCTGATAAAATTGGATTTACGGCTCCAAGTATAAAAGGGCAATCCGGAGCGATTATCAAAGCCTATAAAAATGCTGGAATCAATCCTGAATCTATTAGCTATATTGAAGCGCATGGTACTGGAACGGCTATCGGTGACCCCATTGAAATTGCTGGTCTGACCACCGCATTCAAAGCCTTTACTGATAAAAAACAATTTTGCCATATTGGATCTGTCAAAGCGAACATCGGTCATTTTGATGCAGGTGCAAGTATCGCTGGAATTATCAAAACAGTGTTGGCAATGAAAAACGAAATGCTACCTCCATTAATGCATTTCAAAAATCCAAATCCTCAACTTAATTTAGATGCTAGCCCATTTTTAATAAATACAAAAACGCAAGACTGGAAAAGAGGGACAAGTCCTCGAAGAGCAGGAATTAGTTCATTTGGTCTTGGCGGCACCAATGCGCATATCGTATTGGAGGAAGCTCCGGAAATTGAAAACACGAACCACGAAAAATCATTTGAGTTGATTTTATTATCTGCAAAAAAAGCAGAAGCTCTTGAAAAAGTTAAAACTCAATACGCAGAATATTTTAAGAAAACAGAGCAGTCTTTCAATTCCATTGCTTCCACCTTACAGAATGGCAGAAAACAATTTCAGCATCGTTCTTTTTTTATAGCAAAAGATAATGCAGAAGCTGCAAACATTATAAATAATCAAGTGGATACCAAAGTCTTTTCTAAGGCAATCAAAAAACAACCGCAGAAAATTGTTTTTATGTTTCCAGGTGGTGGAGCACAGCATTCCAATATGGGTTTTGATTTATACAAAGAAGAACCTGTTTTTAAAAATGCTGTCGACACTTGTTTATCTATTTTAAAAGAAGAACATGAGTTAGATTTCTTTGATGTCCTTTATCCGGAGACTACTCATCGAAAAAGCGAACCTTTACGAGATCCTCTTCAGGGAATCACGCTTTTATTTACCATAGAATATGCCACAGCAAAACTCTGGGAATCCTGGGGCATCCAAGCTTCAGAATTAATAGGACATAGTCTTGGAGAATATACTGCGGCTTGTATTAGCGGCGTATTTTCATTGA
>CAYXQH010000926.1:0-2233 GCA_964467425.1 uncultured Saprospiraceae bacterium | reverse complement strand
TTTTTGCTTCAATAAAGTATGCAAACGCTTCTATCGCCCTGATTTGTATGGCAACAACTTCTTTTTTTACAGCATTTATAGAACCGATCTTCACTAAGCGACCAATCAAAATTTACGAGGTTATCCTCAGCTTAATGGTCATTCCGGGGATGATATTAATCGTAAATAGTACAGAGTTATCTATGAAACTGGGTTTATGGATAGGTTTACTTTCTGCCTTACTTGCTTCGATTTTCGTCATTCTGAATAAAATGTATGTAAAAGATGCTGATCCAATAAGCATTTCATTTTTAGAATTAAGCACGGGATGTTTGATGATAAGCTTAATCTTACCTTTCTATTTTTGGAATAATGAAATGGCAGTATTTTGGCCGGATTGGACTGACTTGGGCTATTTAATGGTGCTGGCATTACTATGCACAACAGTCGCTTCCGTACTTGGACTGTATGCTTTAAAATATATTCCGGCTTTCGTTTCCAACCTTGCTTATAATTTGGAGCCAGTCTATGGAATCATTTTGGCCTGGCTCGTTTTAAATGAAAATAAAGAACTAAGCGCTGGCTTTTATGGAGGCTGCGTTATTATTATCTTAGCCGTTTTTAGTTATCCTTTTTTGAAAAAGCATTTTGAAAAAACATAAGACATATATCTGCTTTCTCCTAAAAAACAGGTTATAACCTGTACTACAAATGCAGGTAAATTTTTTACTCTATGGATGATTCAACTAATCAATTGATTCAATACTGCAACGATCATAGTACAACGCAATCAAGCGTGCTACATGAGCTCGAGCGAGAAACGTACCTAAAGACGCTGGCTCCTCAAATGGTCTCCGGACATCAGCAAGGATTACTTCTTAGCATGATCAGTAAAATGATTCAACCGAATCGAATTTTAGAACTTGGAACTTTTACAGGGTATTCCGCCATTTGTTTGGCAGCAGGACTTTCTGATGAAGGGCATCTACATACGATTGAAGTAAACGAAGAAATGCAGCCCATCATTCAGAAATATTTAAAAAAGGCAAAACTCGAAAACAAAATCACTTCGCACATTGGCGATGCTGCTTTTATCGTTCCAGAGTTGGATGAAGTATTTGACCTGGTTTTTATTGATGCTGGTAAAAAAGATTACGCTAATCATTTTGAGCTCATTATTGACAAGGTTAGAAAAGGAGGAATCATTCTGGTGGATAATGTACTTTGGAGTAAAAAAGTAATCGCGGATCAATTGGACAAAGGTGCCCAAACTGTTGATGCTTTTAATAAAAAAATACAAGCGGACAACAGAGTCGAAAATCTAATTCTGCCAATTCGTGATGGTATCACGCTGATCCGAAAATTGTAATATAGAGAATTCCATTATGAAAAAACGTTTGCTCCAATCTCTTCAACCGCTCGCATCCAAGATGCCACTTAGCTGGTTGCTGAGTATTACCGGGCAACGATTATTTTTACCTTTCTATCATAGTGTCCAAAAAGATCAGCCACTTCCTCACATTGAGCACCTGTATCAACTTAGAACCCTCCAACAATTTGAAAAGGATTTAGATTTTTTTCTAAGCTACTATGAACCCATTGATTTACAAGGTCTCGTCCAACAGTTGAAAAGTGGATTACCTTTTAAAAAAAATACTTTTTTTTTATCCTTCGATGATGGACTGCGTGAAATTAATGACTGGATCGCTCCTTTATTATTAAAAAAGGGAATCCCAGCAACCTTTTTCCTTAATGCAAACTTTGTAGATAATCAGGATTTATTCTTTCGATATAAAGCAAGTTTAATCCTGGACCATCTGAAAAAAAATAGGCTCTCTGAAGCCACTAAAAAAAGTCTTCAACAAAAACTGAATACTGCCGAAATCGAAAAGGCTATTTTAACTGTCAATTATCAGCATCGAGAACAGCTCGATGAAATTGCCTTACTTTTAGAAATTGACTTCGATGATTTTTTAAAAACAAAACAACCTTATCTTTCATCTGAGCAGATCAATCAATTAATTCAAAAAGGATTTACGTTTGGTTCGCATAGCCTTGATCACCCGATGTATAAGGACATAGACTTTGAAGAGCAAATTCGACAAACACGCGAAAGTCAGGCCTATATTAATAAAAACTTCAAGCCTTCCATTAAAGCCTTTGCTTTTCCATTTACCGACGAAGGTGTCTCCAATGCTTTCTTTGAAAAAATCCAGCAGGAAAAAACCACAGATATTAGCTTTGGCACTGCAGG
>CAYXQH010000925.1:0-2235 GCA_964467425.1 uncultured Saprospiraceae bacterium | reverse complement strand
TTTCTAATTCTGCGTCCAGTTCATGAAGCAGAATATTACTTAACAATGGGCTAAGCACGCCACCAACACAAAAGGTAACTTTGAATTTTCAGTCATTATTAAGCTACTTAGAAAGAAAAAATAATTTTGATAATTTCATTTAAATAGTTATCTTTATGAAAAATGGAAAGAGCATCAAAACCAGAATTAGCTCAACGAATCAATCAAGCATTTTCCTTAATGGAGAAAGGACTAGGCTCCGATCAAATAATTCAGCAGCTCCAAAAAGAATTTGGTGTTTCAAAAATACAAGCTTACCGCTACTTACAACGAGCAAAAAAAAATACGAGCCTTCAGCCCATCCCCGAGCCGACCCAACTATATACCACTAAATTGGCATATAGTCTTATTCAACGATTGCGAACTTTTTCTAAAACCAAAGGAATTCCTATCAATCAAGTAATAAGTCATGCCTTAGTAGAGTATTTAAACAGGCAGAAAGATGGACAAAAAAAAGAATAACAGGAAGGTCGAACTCAACTATGAATTTGATCGGTTAGCCTTCAAAAAAATGTCAATGGTATATACCATTTTAGTGCCTACTAATTCCTTCACTTCTCCTATAAATAAAGAAAATGAAGTTAGCAGCAATTTACACCAGAGTGTCGTCGGATCAACAAAAGGAAGCTCAGACAATAGAGAGTCAAGTAAGTAGTTTACAAGAGTATGCAAAAAAAGAATTGTATCAAGTTCCCCCTGATTGGGTGTTTAGAGATGAAGGGTACAGTGGCTCTATTTTAGAACGTCCTGGTTTAGATAGAATAAGGGATTTGGCAGCAGAGCAACAGTTGGATACTGTATTGATATATAGTCCTGATCGTTTAAGTCGAACTTATGTTCATCAAATGTTATTGGTAGAAGAACTAAATGCTCAAGGGGTAGAAGTTGTATTTTTTAATAGCCCAAAATCTGACAGTCCAGAGTCTGTTCTGCTACTACAATTTCAAGGGATGATTGCAGAATATGAACGTGCCTTAATTCGAGAACGTTCTCGACGAGGCAAGCGGCATAAGGCAAAACAAGGAGTTGTAAGTGTTCTCTCTGGTGCACCCTATGGCTATCGTTATATAAAAAAGACAGAGTTGGCAAGTGCCTATTATGAAGTGATAGAAGATCAATCTAGGGTGGTAAGAGACATTTATCGACTTTTTACGGAGGAAGGTTTAGCAATTGGTAAAATATGTAAATGGTTAGGGGAACAAAAAATTTTAACAAAAACCGGCCTAAAGAGATGGGATCGTTCCGTAGTATGGGCTATATTACGCAACCCTGCTTATATGGGAAAAGCTTGCTTTGGAAAAACTAGGTCGGTTGCAAGGAAAAAAGTAACCAAAAAATTAAGGAATAAAGGAGGGTATTCTACAAGAGATAGTGCTAATGAAGCAGTACCTAAATCAGAGTGGATAGCCATTCCTGTACCAGCTATTATAGAAGAAGCTACATTTGAATTAGCACAAGAACAATTAATAAAAAATAAAGAACTAGCTGCTCGAAAAACTAAAGTCCCTACACTTTTACAAGGAATCATGTTTTGCAAACATTGTACGCATTCTTATTCCAGAATTTCCTCTCGTACTTCCAAAAGGAAGATATATTATTACAAATGTATTGGTTCTGATAATTATAGATTTGAAAATGGACGTAAGTGTGATAGCCGTCCAATTAGACAAGATTATTTAGACGAGGTAGTTTGGGAACATATTATTCAATTATTGAAAAATCCAGTATTGATAGATCAAGAAGTGAACAAAAGATTGAAGCATGCTACTACGACAGACCCCCTTAACAAACGGAAGAAGCTACTTGACAAAGAGCACAAAAAAATTCAGAAAAGTATTGATAAAATATTAGATGCCTATCAGGAACATTTACTGCCTTTGGAGGAACTGAGAAAGAGAATGCCTGATCTAAGAAAAAGACAAGCCACTGTCGAACAAGAATTAAAAAGTCTAGAAGCCAAAGTCTTATTTACAGAAAAGGATCATACTGTTATTCATAATATGAAAACATTTCTTCAGCAACTTCATACAAATGCTAATAATCTCAGCATAGAAGAAAAGCAACGAGTTCTTCGACTAATCGTAAAGGACATTGAGGTCAGTAATGACAGCATAAAAATAAACCATTGTTTAAAGTTAAAAGGGAGGACGGAGGGGACTAAAAGTAAAAGTTACCTTTTGCGTGGGGGGAGCACTA
>CAYXQH010000924.1:0-2237 GCA_964467425.1 uncultured Saprospiraceae bacterium | reverse complement strand
AACGATGTTTAGAAGTACCTCTAAAAATCACTATACACTAAATCGAATGGTGGACGGCAAGGCGAGTATTATGATTTCTGTAAATGCTATCATCCTATCCTTGATTATTGGGGGAGCATTTCAAAGTCAGGGTATTGAAGCAGAATTTTCAATGGATCTATTGCCAAATATATGTATGCTGATAACAGCTATCTTTTCTATAATATTTGCAGTAGTTTCTATACTGCCTGATAATACACATGGCAAATTCACAAAAGAAGACATAATGGATAAACGAGGTAATCTCTTGTTTTTTGGAAATTTTCACAACATGAATTTTGCCGACTACGAATGGGGGATTTTAGAGATGTTATCCGATCAGGAATACTTGTATTCAACGATGATTCGAGATATATACTATTTAGGGAAAACCTTACAAAAGAAGTATTGGGCCATTCGGATTTCCTTGTACGTTTTTATAGTTGGACTGATCATTTCTTCCGTACTTTTTTTGCTTGCTATAGTTCTTTAAAATATTAAAATTTTGATTATGCGAAAATATATCCTCTACATTCTTAGTGTTCTATTGGTATCCTCTTGTGCAAATTATAAAATCAATTATAGCACAGATGCAAAAGATTGGGAAGCAAAAAATCAACTTCCTCAAAGTGGAAAAATCAAGCATACCATGTTTATGGTTGGTAATGCAGGTGCCGAAGAAGAAGGATCGGATTTACCAGCATTGACCTTATTGAAAAATAAATTATCAAAAGCCGGTGATCAAAGTACGGTTATGTTTTTAGGTAGCAATATTCATCCAAATGGGATGCCTGGCAAAGGCCATAAGAAAAAACGCAAGAATGCTGAAGCACAATTAAAAGCTCAATTAGAAATCCTAAAAGGGTATAGTGGCAAAATTATGTTTCTCCCAGGAGCAGATGACTGGAGAAAGTACGGGTTAAAAGGACTCAAGAGACAAGCTAAATTTATTAATAAAAACCTCAACAAAGAAGAGGATGATGAAAACTGGGAAGAGTATTTCTATCCACATGATGGATGTGGCGGACCTGAAGTTTTGGAGATCAATGATCAATTAATTGTAGTAGTGGTCGATTCGCAATGGTATCTGGAAGATTGGGATAAAGAGCCAGAGATAAACGATGGTTGCGAGTTCAAAAGCCGAAAAGAATTCCGCTTTCACTTTGAGGAAATTGTTCGAAAGTACAGAAATAAAAATGTGGTCATTGCCATGCATCATCCTATTTTTTCCAATGGTCCGCATGGTGGTTTTTTTACGCCTAAAGATCATCTCTTTCCTATCAATAATGGTAACAAAAAAGTTTATGTTCCGCTTCCTGTCCTCGGTAGTATGTCTGCATTATATCGATCAGCTATTGGAAATAAAAGTGATTTATCACATCGTAATTACAAAAACCTGGTTGCAGATATTTTATATGGCGCTAAGAAGAATGGAAGCTATATTTTCGTTTCGGGGCACGAAAATAATATGCAATACATTTTTAAAGACCGACAGCATGTTATTGTTTCCGGAAGTGGGGCTGCAACCAGCTCTTCAAAAGCAAGTACCGGTACTGAATTCGCCGCAGCAAAATTAGGTTTTTCTCAGATTGATTTTTATGAGGATGGATCAGCATGGGTGAATTTCTGGCAGGCAGATGGCACGGCTGATGGCAAATTATTGTACCGTAAAAAAATCAAAGATAAACTTCAAATATCTGAGGATAATATTCCTAAGAGTTTTCCAGAGTACGATCAAAAGCTCGAATCCAAAACAACGACCGTTGTAACCAATAAAGTAGAAGAAAAGGGAGACTGGCATTATTTCTGGCTGGGAGAGCATTATCGAAATATCTATTCAAGAACCTATGATTTTTCAGTACTTGATCTGGAGACTTATAAAGGTGGCTTGACAGCTATTAAAAGAGGGGGAGGTAACCAAACGAATTCGCTTCGCTTGGAAGATTCTAACGGACAGCAATTTGTAATGCGTGCTTTGACAAAAGATGCCTCCAGGACGGTTCCATATCCATTTAATAAAATGACAGTGGCGGGAAGTATCGTTCAGGAGACCTTCTTATCCTCGCATCCTTTTGCGGCACTTGCCATTCCTGAACTTGCCGATGCAGTAGATGTTTATCATACAAATCCAAAGTTATATTACATTCCAAAACAACCTCGACTGGGTGTGCATAATGATCTTTTTGGAGGAGAGGTATATTTGGTAGAAGAACGAGCTG
>CAYXQH010000923.1:0-2238 GCA_964467425.1 uncultured Saprospiraceae bacterium | reverse complement strand
CCTACTCTACCTCAACAATCATTTCAATTTCCACTGCGATATTTCTTGGAAGCGCATACATCCCAACAGCGGCTCTTGCATGTTTACCTCTATCGCCAAAAACTTCTACGATCAGATTAGAAAAACCATTGACCACTTCTGGTTGATTTTCAAAATCTTCAGTACAATTGACCATACCGAGTACTTTTACAACACGCTTTACTTTATTCAAATCCCCTAGTTCCGTTTTCAGAACAGCCAATTGATTAATTGCTACTAATCGTGCAGCTTCTGCTCCTTCCTCCTGACTAAGATCTGCCCCTACTTTTCCTTTAATGTATGTGCCATCTGGTTTCCGTGGTCCTTTCCCTGCCAGGAAAATCAAATCACCCGTTCGGACAGCATTCACATAATTTGCCTGAGGCGGAGATACGGTAGGTAATTCAATTCCAAGCTTTTTAAGATTTGCTTCTGGATCTATTCCATCAGAGGAAACTTCTTTTTTGCTTTCAACGACAGGTGCTGAAGCAGGATCGCTGCAAGCGTTTATTAAAATTAAAAAAAAGAAAAGATAAAAGAGTTGAGCAATTTTCATGTTGAACATTTTTATTCGCATTAAAAATTGAAAGCTTTTTTGATTTGACTTTCAGTTAATTCTCTAAATCCACCAACCGGAATTCCATCCAAACTTAAGTCTCCAATTCGTACACGCACCAATCGTAAAACCGGAAAGCCTACCTTTGCACACATCCGTCGAACCTGTCGGTTTTTCCCTTCCACTAAAATCAACTGAACCCAGCTTGTGGGAATAGACGCTCGATAGCGAATCGGAGGATCCCGATCTTCCAGATCAGGTGGCTCCTTTAAAGCAACTACTTCAGCAGGCAACGTTCGATGCGTTTTTTTACCAACCCGAATATCGACTCCAATTTTTAATTGATCAATAGCTTTTTGATTGACGGTCCCTTCTACTTGCGCCCAATAGATTCTCGGATGTTTAAAGGCTGGATTTAGTAATTTATGATTTAGCTTTTTATCATCTGTTAATAGTAGTAAACCTTCACTATCCTTGTCCAGACGTCCAACCGGATAAACCTCTTTCGGAAAATCACTAAGATCAGCCAGTGTTTGATGGTGTGGAGCCTCTTTTGTGAATTGGCTCAAAACGTTGTAGGGTTTATGAACTAAAATATAGCGATACATCCAGGTTTTTTCTTTTTGGTAAAGATAATTTTTTGTAGCCTAAAATTAAATCTATTCTATTTTTTGATCTTTTACAGTAAAACACTTAAACCAGGATAATCAATCTCGGTTTTACCTTTCCATCCTACATTCTAATTTTGAAATTAAATTCTAATTCTGTATCATGCAAAAAGTTTAATACCACAATAAAATGTCAAATAAAAACAACTTATTTAATCTATCTGGAAAGGTAGCTATTGTCACTGGAGCTAGTAAAGGAATTGGAGAACGCATGGCGAAAGGTCTTGCTGAGTTTGGAGCGAAGGTAGTCATCAGTAGTCGAAAGCAAGAAACACTCGATATTGTAGCAGACGCCCTCAAAAGCGAAGGTCTTGAAGTGGCCCCCATTGCTTGTCATGTTGGTGATGATGCACAAATTGAGCAGTTGGTGCAAAAGACCGTTGATCTTTATGGAGGTGTAGATATCCTGATTAATAATGCTGCAACGAATCCTGTATTTGGACCAATAGCAGAAGCTGATGCTGGAGTATTTGATAAAATCATGGACATCAATGTGAAAGCACCTTTCAAATTATGCAACCTTGTTTACCCGATTATGAAAAGCAGAGGTGGCGGATCAATTATTAACATTGCTTCCGTTGAAGGATTAAAACCTTCCTTTGGTCTTGGCTTATATAGTGTCAGTAAATCTGCGATTATTATGCTCACCAAGAATCAGGCAAAAGAATGGGGAAGCGTTGGTATTCGTGCGAATGCGATTTGCCCGGGATTAGTAAAAACAAAATTCAGTTCAGCTATCTGGCAAAATGAGTCTTTATTAAATCAAATGGAAAAACATCTTCCTGCTGGTCGGATGGCGATGCCTGATGAAATGGCAGGCCTTGCTGTTTTTCTAGCTTCAGAAGCTGCCAGTTATTGTACCGGTAGTGTTTTTACTGCTGACGGTGGTCATATGATTGCAGGATAAAATCAGGTAATCAGGTAGATCGTTGAATCCAAAATAAAATAGAGGGTTCGGCGAGCTAAAAGGTGAAGTTTTTATAATTAAAAATCTAT
>CAYXQH010000922.1:0-2256 GCA_964467425.1 uncultured Saprospiraceae bacterium | reverse complement strand
GTCCTAGGTAGGCATCCATCAAGGAGTGATAGGTCAAGTTTTTTGATTCTAAAATAGGATAGGAACCATCTGTCATCCCAATTTTGATTAAAGCATCCCAGGCATCACAAAATCCTTCATAGCGGATCGTCCCTCTCAAAATATTCGGAATATCAGAAAGCCCATAAATATCTCGATATAATAGGGAATCCCGATTCGCATACACTTCAAAATTTCCTAATCCTTCGACGCTAATTTTTCGATATTGTTGAAACAAACGATTATACGGAATGTATTTATACTTCCCGTTTTCAAGATATTGAGCAGTCCCCTGCCCCGCTAGTACGACATTTCGAGGATTCCAGGTAAATTTATAATGCCATGGATTTGTATCGCTCTCCGGTGCAATTAAGCCGCCTGTATAAGATCTAAAAGCCGTTAATTCACCACCTTTTTCTTTAATTTCATCGATTTTCTGTTTAGCTGACATATGATCAATCCCAGGATCTAATCCCATCTCTCCCATAAAAATCAACTCCCGATGCCGAGCCTCATCTCCCAATCGATACATTTCTTTAGAGACATAAGAAGCAGTAATCAAATGTTTGTTGAGCCTTATACAATCCTGCGCAACTTCCAAATGTAAATGTGCAGGTAATAAGGAAACGACTAAGTCGGTTCGTTCAATCAAATCTCGTCGATCATTAGCTTTCATTACATCCAGCCAAGCACTTCTCCCTAGCGGATGATCTTTTACTTTTTCAGCTGCTAATTCGGGATTCGCATCTACGACGGTCACAAACCAACCATATTCTTTTGCTTTGCCCAATACATAATTTATTAATGCTGTAGCAGATCTTCCGGCTCCAATAATTAGAATGTTCTTCATAGTTTTATGTCTACACTTCTTGAAATTAAATGAAACACAAATTTATCTTATTTTTGGATTAAAGTAAATCTATGTGATAAATTTAAATTAGTCTTATTCATTCTTTAAAGTAAAAAGATATGGGAATCAAACATTTTATCCTAAATTGAGTATTATACAAGAGAAAACGCTTGTGAATGAAGAAACGCATAGTAAAAACCGAAATTTCAATTTTTGAAACAAAAGGAGAACTTCCTGAGGTTTATCAACAATTATTAGCCCTTGCGCACCAATCTAAAGAAAGTGCATATGCGCCTTACTCTAAATTTAAAGTAGGGGCTGCTGTTTTACTTAATAATGAAAAAATGCTTGGAGGCAGTAATCAGGAAAATGCCGCTTATCCAGTTTGCATTTGCGCTGAACGTGTAGCTTTATCCACTGCGGCTTCACTTTACCCAAACACATCAATCAAAGCAATCGCCATCACAGCAAAAAGTCATCGGATCACGATTCAACACCCAATATCTCCATGTGGTACTTGTCGACAATTCATGTCTGAGGTGGAAGATAAACATCAACAAGCTTTCGAAGTAATTCTTCAGGGTGAAAGCGGACCTATATATCTGCTTAAATCAGCTAAAGATCTTTTACCCTTGTCTTTTGACAGTAGCTTTTTATAAGAACATACTTATGACTGAAAAAGAAAAAATGCTTTCCGGACAACTATATGATGCTTCTGACCCTCAACTGGTTCATGAACGCCTGGATGCCAGAGAATTGATTTATGATTTCAATCATACTCGTCCTTCTAAATTTCCCTTTCGCACGGCCATTCTAAAAAAGCTATTCGGAAAAACCGGTGAAAATATTTTAATCGAACCTTCTTTCCATTGTGATTATGGGTATAATATTAAAGTGGGTGAAAACTTCTTTGCCAATTTTAATTGTGTTATCCTGGATGTAATGGAAGTAAACATAGGGGACAATGTCATGTTTGGCCCAGCTGTTCAAATCTATACTGCTACACATCCGCTGGATCCCGATGAGCGCAGAACAATGCTCGAAGCCGCTAAGCCCATTAAAATAGGAAACGATGTCTGGGTTGGTGGTGGAGCGATTATTCTACCAGGTGTTACGATAGGAAACGGTGTGACCATTGGCTCTGGTGCTGTTGTGACAAAAGATATTCCAGATAACGTCTTTGCCGGAGGAAATCCTTGTAAGGTGATTAAAGAATTGAAAAAATCTAATTGAATATTGAATTTAAGATAAAAGTGAATCTAGATCTTCAGGAGTATCAATGCCGAAAGATTCAAATTCTGTTATCCCAACTCCGATTGAATAGCCATTTTGCAACCACCGGAGTTGTTCCAAACGTTCTGCTTTTTCTAATGTACTTTCGGGTAACT
>CAYXQH010000921.1:0-2261 GCA_964467425.1 uncultured Saprospiraceae bacterium | reverse complement strand
ATCACACAAGTCTCTTCCAATTACTATGTGGTGAATATGGAGGATGTTATTGATGCTGGGCAGTTAGAGTTTTTCCTGTATAAAGAATTTGAAGAGTTGGCAATGAATATAGATTTTGAATACGCGATTTTTGATTGCTCAAGTGATGAAATGGTGTATGGAAATTATTGTAGCTATTCTAATGATGGCGTTTCGGATAATGATTTAGGAAAGCTTCCAAAGTTGGACGAGTTGACGTATTATTTTGGAGTGAAGTTTCCAAGTCGGTCCAGCTATGTAGCTGGGAAAATGCAGCGGACTTTTGTATTTACGATCATTCTACTGTTGTCGGTTCTGTTTTTTCTTTATTCTATTTTTGTGATCCTCCGCCAAAAGCGTTTATCAGAAATGCAGAAGGATTTCATCAATAATATGACGCATGAGTTTAAAACACCTATTTCTACGATCCGGGTTTCTTCGGATGTCTTTTTAAATAATGATCTCATAAAAGAAAACCCACGCTTACTTAAATATGCGACGATTATTAAAGAGCAAAACCTGCGACTGAATAATCAGGTAGAAAAAGTACTGCAATTAGCGAAGATAGAAGGCGAACAGTTTGAATTACAAAAAGATAATTTAAACCTACATGAGTTGATAATGCAAGTAGTGAGTAGCAATGAACTTAAAGTGAAAGAAGCAGGTGGAACGATTGCAAGTGATTTGATCGCTAGCAGTGCCTTTGTAAAAGCGGACAAATTTCATGTGACCAATGTTATTTACAACCTAATAGATAATGCGATTAAATATTGTAAAGATGTTCCAAATATTAAAGTGAAAACATTTGATGATAATGGAAATTTACAGTTTGTAGTTGAAGACAAAGGGATTGGAATCGAAAAAGAAAATCAAAGTAAAATATTTGGTAAATTTTTTAGAGTGCCTACCGGAAACCTTCACAATGTAAAAGGTTTTGGATTAGGCTTGTTTTATGTCAAAAAGATTTGTGAGCTTCATGGGTGGAAGGTAAACCTGGAAAGCGAATTAGATAAAGGAACAAAAATTAAAATCAGTTTTAAATAAACCAAACAATTATGGCTCATTTACTATACGTTGAAGATGATGAGAGTTTAAGTTTTGTAACGAAAGATAATCTAGAGCTTCAGGGTTTTGAGGTCACGCATTGTGCAGATGGAAAGCATGCGATGGAAACGATTAAAAATCACCAGTATGATTTATGCATTTTAGATGTCATGCTACCAGATTTTGATGGGTTTATGATTGCACAGGAGATTCGGAAATTTGACAAACAAGTCCCCATTCTTTTTCTCACTGCCAGATCTTTGAAGGAAGATAAAATTCATGGACTTCGCCTTGGAGGGGATGATTATATAACAAAGCCATTTAGTATTGAAGAGCTTATTTTAAAGGTGCAAATCTTTTTAAAAAGAAGAAACGTCATTGGTGATACAGATGCAAAAAGTACAGAGTATGATCTTGGAAAATATCTTTTTGATTATAAAAACCTGGAACTTAAAGTAGGAGAGGAGGCTAAAAAACTAACGCAAAAAGAAGCAGATTTACTTCGGTTTTTTATTCGAAATAAAAACGAAGTTCTAAAACGATCAGATATTTTAGAATCCCTTTGGGGAGAAGATGATTACTTTATGGGACGGTCTCTGGATGTTTTCATTTCCCGTTTACGCAAATACCTCAAAGAAGACACCAGTCTTAAGATCGAAAATATTCATGGCGTTGGCTTTCGCCTAAAAACAAGCGCATAAAAAAGGCAAGAATTGGAGAACTCTTGCCTTCATCATTATTAAAGTCGACCGAAAACTAAACAGTTATTGATCGCCTAGACTTTTTCGTTAATTTAAAAGTTCGCTTTAGTTTGTACAAAATAATTTCCAGCATTCCGATAATACAAACACTACGATTAGCTTTGAAAATAAAAGTAGCTTTCCCATTTATATAATCTTCATGTAAAGGAATAGATTTTGGCGTTCTACTATATAATCGAGCAAGTGATCTCGAGCAAGTGCCAAATAGAAAATAATTTCTTCCATATCTTTTTAATGCATAAGTCATAGCCAACCATACGAAAAAATTAAACTTTGTATTTGTTCGAAACTTGCGATCTATATAAAAACAGCATATTTCAGTATACTCGGTTTTATTGCCAAGTTGTTGATAAATCTCTCCTTGTTTTAGTTCATTTGCAAATAGTTCAACCGTTCTAAATTCGCTACTATTTCCAAGGATGAAGCCTCCAATCAATT
>CAYXQH010000920.1:0-2264 GCA_964467425.1 uncultured Saprospiraceae bacterium | reverse complement strand
GCTTTTTCTAATGAAGCGGGTATTGGAACCGCGCCTATGGCGCATGGCGCAGCAAAGACCGCAGAGCCAATTCGGGAAGGATTGGTCGCCATGCTTGGACCTGCAATAGATACCTTGATTATTTGTACGTTGACAGCTTTAACGATTTTGGTAACTGGCGTTTGGGAAACAACAGCAGATAACGGCGTAAGCTTGACCGCTTCTGCTTTTGATAGTTCTATTCCTTATGTTGGGAAATATTTATTGTTGCTCTGTGTAGCTATTTTTTCAATTTCATCGCTTTTCTCCTATTCCTATTACGGTACAAAATGTATGTCCTTTTTGTTGGGGGCTCAAAACAAAGGAATCTATAATTATTTCTATATCGCAAGCATTATTATCGGTGCGACTTTTCCCTTAAGTGCAATGCTTAATTTGATTGATGGTTTTTTTGCTTTAATGGCGATACCTACAATGACTGCTACTTTGATTATGGCCCCCCGGGTTATGAAAGAAGCCAGAAAGTATTTTGATAAGATTCGAAAAACTTAAATAAAGAATCCTTATCCTGCTTATATCTCTTTCAGTTCGCCGAATTATACATTTCATTCCAAATTTATTATTTACCAGTCTACCAGTCTACCAGTCTACCAGTCTACCAGTCTACCAGTCTACCAGTCTATCCGACCATCATTTTCTTTTTTCACCCATTCGGGTGTAGTTTACTTTGTTTATTTATTCTTTCTTTAAAATTCATTTAGTATTTTTGAATATCCAGGAATGAAGCAAAGTAAATCGAAAGAAGCCCGTATAATTCCATTGCCAGACACACTAATCGCCTCAAAAAAAAGAATTCTCGAAATTCATGAAAGTCTGAGCCTGGTCGATCAGTTATTGAATCAAGTAAATAACCAATCAGACGTTGTTATAACAAGCCAGAATATAAACCAAGAAAACATTCTCCAAAAAATGAAAAGATACTTTCTGTCAATCTTTATGCTACTCTGCTTGTTCTTCCCTGAATTATTGGTGGCTAATAACGAGGATAAAAGTCAGGCTAAAAGTTTTGAAGATTTGCGTACCCTCGCAGAATCTTATGCACACAAAAGTCTGGATACCTGTATATATTATTGGGAAATGGCAGAAGAGCTAGCGTTGAATCTTGATCAAGAGGATAATTATGTAGAAGCAATTGCCTCTTTAGCATCATTGAATCAGATGTCCCGCAACTTTAAAGAAGCGGAATATTATGCAAATGAAGGTTTGAAGATTGCTAAGGATAAAGAAAAAAAATGGGCATTTTATAATGTGTTAGGTTTATGTGCTGTGCAATATGATTATGTCAAAGCAGATTCAATTTTTGAAATAGCTTTAAAACTTGCTCTTGTTGTGAAAGACAGTCATAATATTGCAACTACTTATCATAATATTGCTACAATAGAGGGAACTCAAGGCAATGAACGCCTTGCTGCTGATAATTATATCCTTTCGTTAAAATATCGAAATGACCCTTATGGAACCGCAAGAACATGCGCTAATATTAGTGGTGTTTTTTTAAATCTTAAAAATTATAAAAGAGCTGAAGAATATACTTTAAAAGCAGTCAAGATATGCGATGAAAATAATTATAAACTCCGTCATGGTATAGTCGGTTTGTTTTATGGCCGTATATTGCTTCATCATAAAAAATACGATCAGGCTAATGAAGAACTAGAGGAGGTGATTAACTATTACGCGACAAGAAAAGATAGTTCTGGTCTAGCTCATTCGTTTAGATTAAAAGCATTTCTTAACCTGCTATTGAAAGATTATAGTAAAGCAAATGGTTATATTGATCAGTCTATAGCATTACAACAAAAAAACAAACCTCATGAGAAGTGTCGTCAATGGTTGTTGAAAGCTGAAATTTTAATCTATCAAAAAAAATATCAGGAAGCATCTGACTTTTTGACAAAGGTCTTTGATGCAACTCAAAAACATAACCTGCCTACTAAAAAAATGCGTGCCTTTGATCTGCTATCTCGGATCTATGATTCGACAGGCAAGAGTACACTAGCTTTTCAAACGTATAAATCTTTTAAAAAATTAGAAGATTCTTTATTTCGTGTTAATCAAGTCAAAGAGATTAATTATTTAGAAGCAAGCTTCAAACGGAATGAACAAGAAAATAAAATTGCCTTACTAGATGCTGAAAATAACCTGAGCACAATCCGATTGTCCCAACAAAGAAAAACGATTATTATCGGTGCAGGCTTCCTTGTTGTTGTGACGCTTCTTTCCTTTTT
>CAYXQH010000919.1:0-2269 GCA_964467425.1 uncultured Saprospiraceae bacterium | reverse complement strand
TTTGAAACAAGCTGTAATCCATTGGATACTGGTTTGGTAAATGATATATATACGAGTTCAAATGGTTGTGATAGTTTAGTGGTTACGCAAACTGATTTGTTGTTAAGCGATACGACTTATTTAACAGCGACAAGTTGTGATATAAATGAGGTTGGAGAAAATACGGTTCTTTTACTAACTGTTGAAGGATGTGATAGCCTGGTCATTACGACAACGAGTTTCTTAGAAAGTGATACGACCTACCTTTTTGAAACATCATGTAATCCTCTAGATACGGGATTATTCATCACTACAGAAATTAATCAGAATGGTTGCGATAGTTTAATTGTGTTAGACATTGAACTCAACCCAACAGATATGGTTGAAATTTTCTTAGGAAGTTGTAATCCACAAGATACAGGAGTTGTAATTAATACCTTTACAAATCAAAATGGCTGTGATAGTTTAGAAATAATAACAACAGCTTTATTGCCGAATGATACGACAGAAATTAATTTGACCACTTGCGATTCTAGTGAAATCGGTCAAACGATCAATACATTACAAAATCAATTTGGTTGTGATAGTACAGTAATTATCACGACGAGTCTTGCACCTGCTGATGAGACCTTCTTTACAGCTTTTACTTGTGATCCGGAAGAAGTAATGAGTGATACGACCTGGTTTACTAATGTAGAAGGTTGTGATTCGATGGTCATTGATCAAGTTATTTTGCAATCACTGGATATTTCAATCTCTACGACAGCGATTTCTTGTTTTGATGAAAACGATGGTGTAATAATCATTGATTCAATTATTGGAGGGGTAGGACCTTTCCTCTATGCTTTAAATGATAGTCCTTATTCAACGTATAATTCTTTCCACCATCTTTCTGCAGGCGTATATACGGTATCAGTGATGGATGTAGCTGGATGTGAAGCTACTCAGGAAATTACATTAAATAATCCACCGGAGTTTAATATTGACCTCGGTGATAACTTTTTTATAGCCCTTGGTGATAGTGTAGGATTGGAGCCTTTGTCTAACTTTCCTTTGGATAGTTTTGCATGGGCCCCAACCTACAACTTTAATTGCGATTCATGTTATCATCAAATGGTTCGCCCAATGGGTACAACTTCGTTTAAAATTACAGCGATCTCTGAAACTGGCTGTATAGCTACCGATGAGCTGATGATTTTTGTTAAAAAAGAACGAAATGTTTATGTCCCTACAGCTTTCTCTCCTGATGGAGATGGCAATAATGATCGATTTAAAATTTATACAGATAATAGTGCAGAACTCGTTCAGACATTTAGAGTGTTTAACCGTTGGGGGGCATTATTGTATGAAGAAAATGCAGTAGAGCCAAAAGCAATGGAAGGCTGGGATGGACGTTTTAAAGGGAAAAAATTAAACCCAGCAGTCTTCATTTACTTTGCTGAAATAAAATACCTGGATGGACGTGTGGAAATGGTCAAAGGAGATGTAACCATAACACGTTAATACTCTTTTAAAAGAATTCAAGTTATTAAATCTAATATTTTGCTAAACAATTTTTCTTATTTTTTATTATAACATAAAATATGGTATAATAAAAAATAAGAAAAATGAAAAAACTTTACTCCCTTCTCTTCTGTATTTTTTTATTCAATATTATTAGCTTGGCGCAAACTGAAGTGAGTGGCGGTATTTTTACAGCTACTACTTGGACACTTTCGGAAAGCCCCTACATTGTTACAAGTGATGTAGTTGTATTCCCTGATGCTGATCTTAGCATAGAGCCGGGTGTTGAAGTTCGTTTTTATTCTGATACTAGATTAGAGTTGCGAGCAGGTGATTTGCATGCCCTTGGGACGGTTGAAAATCCGATAACTTTTACGCTAGATTCTAATGATCCTTTTAATACTCAGAAATGGATAGGTATCGAAAATACCTCTGTCGAAGGAGAACAAATTGAAGTGGAATTAGAACATGTAATTATTGAACATGCTCAAACAGGAATGCATTATGGTTATGGCGTTTCTCAAAAAACAATTTCAAATGCGATTTTTAGATACAATGACAGAGGAACCTATGACGGAGGCTTAGGCTATCATTGGATTTCTATTTATGATTCTGAATTTATTGAGAATGGTGTTGGGATGGAAGGAAGAATGTCTGTTTTCAATAGTTCTTTTTCAAATAATGGAACTGGTTTTGGAAACCCACTTACTTTTTCAAATATCAATTCAGGTGCTCGGGTAGTCGATTGTACGTTCACAGAAAATGATGTTGCTATCGGTTCATTGGG
>CAYXQH010000918.1:0-2278 GCA_964467425.1 uncultured Saprospiraceae bacterium | reverse complement strand
CTTGACCACTTGCACATTGGCTTTGACAATCTCAACAAATAACCAAGCAATATATTTTAGTAATGCTGACGATCTTTTGCATTACATTAAAAATATAGACAAATACCCTTTATTCGCAATAGCTGAAAATTTAAAATCAATTGCCGACAAACAATATACTTGGCAAAATATAGCCCACAGGTACGCAAAAACGATAGATGTCGATTACACTATTCCCCTCTATGTGCCGGAATTTAATCCGGTAAAAATCGAGAAAAGGCCTCATGTTGAAGCCGTTTAACGTTTTTTAAAAGTATTGAAATGAAAAATCTACTGGTGTTTTTGTTTAGTGTGATTATTGTCGCACTAAATGCTCAAGAAGTTATTACAACTGCAGGTAATGGAGTTATTGGTAATACCGATGGTCCAGCAGCCGACGCTTCTTTTAATAATCCGCATGGAATTGCGATGGATGGTCAAGGTAACATCTATGTTGCTGATCGATATGGTCATCAAATCCGAAAAGTTTCTACATCTGGAATTGTAACGACCTTAGCAGGTTCAGGTACGCCTGGCTATGTTGAAGGATCAGGTTCAGCTGCTTCCTTTAATGAGCCTTGGGGTTTATGTGTTTCAAATGATGGAACAGTCTATGTCGCTGATACCAAAAATAATGTGATTCGAAAAATTACTCCTTCTGGAGAAGTTTCTACTTTCGCAGGAAATGGAAGTTACGGAATTACCAATGGCCCGGCTGAAGCTGCCAGCTTTGGTAATCCTACTGGTATCGATATAGATAACGATGGAAATGTCTATGTTGCAGATCACCTTACACATATCATTCGTAAGATTACGCCTGATGGGACTGTGAGCCGATTAGCTGGAGCACCTTATTGCTTTGGTTTAGTTGACGGACCACAGGGGCAGGGTTTATTTAATAGACCATATGGTTTGACTTTAGATAACGATGGAAATATCATAGTTGCAGATGAATGGAATCACGCCATACGTCTGGTTACTCAAGATGGTGAGGTAACGACTATTGCAGGAAGTGGAGAGTTAGGTCATGACGACGGATCCTCGGTCTACACTACCTTTAATTTTCCATGGGATGTAGCAGTAGATGCTTCAGGAAATATCTTTGTTGTTGATGGTTATAATCATTCCATCAGAAAATTGATTCCTTCAGGATCAGTTCCTGCAACTTATGGTGTGTTAACATTCGCAGGTACTTCTCAGGAGACGGGGTGGATTGATGGCTATGGAACAGAAGCCGCTTTTAATGGTGCTGCCGGAATACATTATTGTCAGCAATCAGAAGAAGTTTTTATCGCAGATACTTATAATAATAAAATCAGAAAAGTAATTGATCATAATGAGCAGAATGTTTTACTTAGAATGGTAAACAATGATCAGGGAGTGATTTGTGCTGGAGACTTTAAAGCAGAAGCATTTCCCGCGAACTTTGATACCTATATTTTCTTTATTGATGGACAGATTGTTCAGAGTGGAGGGGAAGAAGGTTTTGTAACAAATAATTTAACTCCAGGTACGCATACGATTATGGTACATGGAATTAATCCATCAGGTTCTTACATTTCTAATGAATTTAGTTTTGATGTATTGGAAGCGCCAACACCTGAGATTGAAGTAGTTGGAAATAACCCAATGCCAGAAGGTTCAATGGTTTTATTAAAAACAGATGAAGCAGAATCATGTGTTTGGTCAAACAATGAAACATCAGAGTCTATTGTTGTTGATGAACCAGGGGTTTTTACAGTAGATGTGCTTTTTCAAAATGGATGTATAGGTACTTCTGAAGCTGTAAATATTCAACAATATTGTAGTATAGATTCTCCAATAATTGAATTTGAAGATATTAGCAACAATGGAAATTTAAATTGTTTTATCAATTCTGCTAGTATGTTTACTGAATTTGAAGGAGGGACTATACAATGGTTGTTCAATGGATCTCCAATAACAGATGCTATAAGTGATGAGTATGAAGCATTTGATTCAGGGGTGTATCAAATTTTAGTTACAACATTAAGTGGACAGGAAGCCTATTCAAATGCGCTTGTGGTAAATATTAGTGATCCGATAGTGGAAGGCTTTAAAGCTGATGAAACGACTATTTTTGATAGCGATCCTACCGTTAAATTTAAACCGGATTTATATGGTAATGCTAATAATACTTATGAATGGAATTTTGGTGATGTAAACTCTGGCGATGAGAATTTTTCTACAAAGAAAAATCCGAAACATGAATATACTGGAGTATGGGTGTATTCTGTTACCT
>CAYXQH010000917.1:0-2295 GCA_964467425.1 uncultured Saprospiraceae bacterium | reverse complement strand
TGATGTTGGATGTTAAAAAACGTTCAGGCAAAAATATGATTGAAGCTGTTGAAAAGATAGACGACATTCTTACTGATATACAAGAGACTAAAGCTATCCCGCCAGATGTCACATTAACCAAAGCCAATGATCAGAGTGAAAAGACCAATAATCAGGTTAGTGATTTGGTGAACAATATCATTTTTGGAATTATACTCGTAGTGGGTGTATTGATGTTTTTCTTAGGTTTTCGAAATGCATTATTTGTGGGGTTTGCGATCCCCATGTCCATGTTTATGTCTTTTATGATCCTTTCGGCTTTAGGATATACCATGAATACTATGATTCTCTTTGCACTAATTATGGGACTGGGAATGCTGGTGGATAATGGGATTGTGGTTGTAGAAAATGTATATCGATTGATGGATGAAGAAGGAATGTCTCGTATTCAAGCCGCAAAGAAAGGGATTGGAGAAATCGCTTTCCCTATTATTATCTCTACACTAACTACCGTTGCTGCTTTTGTTCCTCTAGGAACCTGGCCTGGTGTCATGGGGCAATTTATGATCTATTTTCCTATAACACTTTCCGTAGTTCTAGGTTCTTCTTTATTTGTTGCCATCTTTATCAATTCTATGCTGGTTTCTAAGTATATGGAAGTAAGCGAGCGTACGCTTTCGCGAAAGCAACTCATTCGTATTTCGTTGATTATAATCCCTATAGGTGTATTTATGATGGTGGTAGGCGGCCCGGTTAAAGGTTTAGGTTCTCTGGTCATCTTCGTAGCGATCATGTTCTGGATATATCGTTATTTCCTAAAACGATTGGCAACCGGATTTCAAACACAGTTTTTAACACGTTTAGAGAATGCATATAAGCGCTTCTTAGCCTGGGCATTGGGAGGTTGGCGTCCTGGACTTTTTGTTACGGGAATTTTCCTACTACTGATCTTTACTTTTGGTGTTTTTGGGTGGTCAATGTCTACAAATCGAACTAAGTTTGAATTCTTCCCGGATAATACTCCTAACCAGATTATTGTGTATATCGAATATCCGGAAGGAACAGATATTGATAAAACCAATGTAATTACCAAGGAAATTGAACAGCAGGTATATACTATCATTAATGATAGTGAATATTTGGAAAGTGATGCCCATAATTTTTTAGTTGAATCCGCTGTTTCTCAAGTAGGTGAAGGTTCTGGTAATCCCCAGACTGATGGTGGAAGTAGTGCGGAAATGCCACACCGTTCCAAAATAACGGCTACAATGCGGGAATTTAAATTCCGAAAAGGAAAGGATTCTGAACAATTACGAGCCAAAGTACAGGAAGCCCTAAAAGGTATCTATCCCGGAATCGCCATCTCTGTTGAAAAAGATGCAGTAGGCCCTCCTATAGGTTATCCTATTAATATTGAACTAGAAGGAAAAGATTATGATGAGTTGATCGCTACTGCAGAGGAAATGCGTAATCTAATTAACGAAAAAAATATAGGAGGCATAGCCGAACTTAAAATTGATGTCAATAAAGGGAAGCCTTCTACTCAGGTCGTTGTTGATCGTTCAAAATCAGGAGAACTTGGTGTTCCTGCCGGGCGCGTAGGAAATCAGTTACGACGCTCTTTATTTGGCGAGAAAGCAGGGGTGTATAAGAAAGATGGAGAAGATTATGATATTTATGTGCGCTTTGATAAAGACCAACGCTATGATGCCTCTGCCTTATTTAATCAGAACATTACATTTAGAGATCAAGCGAGTGGAAGTATCAGAGAAATTCCAGTTTCTGCTGTGGCTACTCAAAAAAACACCTCTTCTTTTAGTGCTATTAAACATAGGGACAATAATAGGGTTGTAACATTGTATTCTGCCTTAGCCCCTGGATACACAGATGCTAGAGTTATTGTAGGACAAATTCAGCAAGAAATGAGAGATTTTACTGAATCTAAAAAACAAGTTAAAATTGATTTTACAGGTCAAATTGAAGAAGAAGGTAAGCAACAACAGTTCTTAATGGGTGCTTTTTTTGGTGGATTAGGGCTTATTTTCTTGATTTTGATTTTTCAGTTTAGTTCGATCTCAAAGCCTACGATTATTATGATTGCTATTTTTTTAAGCTTTATAGGTGTCTTTGGTGGTATTTTAATTACAGGAGCCGCGTTTGTACTGATGATGACCATGATGGGTATTATATCACTGGCGGGAATTGTAGTAAATAATGGAGTGGTATTATTGGATTATACACAACTCCTTATTGATCGTAAGATTGTCGCACAAAATCTCGAAGACAAAGCCTTATTAACCAAAAGTGAAGTTCGCG
>CAYXQH010000916.1:0-2300 GCA_964467425.1 uncultured Saprospiraceae bacterium | reverse complement strand
CAATTATTTATGAAATTTCTTCGGAACAATTTATTATACAAGCAATTTTGGTTTGACACTTATAAAAGCTACGAAATTTAATAAATATTAATTTTTCATAATGTGTGTGGCAATATTATTGCATTGCTTTTTGTAAATTAGATTCAATAATTGAAAAAAAAGATTATTCCAATGACCTTTAGATTTTATACTCTTTGTCTTTTTATGCTGACAGTAAGCTTTGTATCTGCTCAATTCTCACCAGTAAGCTGGAGTCAGGAAGCCGAAAAAATAAGTGATACTGAATATAATTTAGTTTTTACAGCCGAGATACAGGACGGATGGTACGTTTATTCTCAATTTCTGGATGATGGAGGTCCGGTACCAACGACTTTTACTTTTACAAGCGACGATGGTATTACCATGCTTGGAAAATTAACCGAAACCGGCGATAATAAAAAAGATAAGTTTGATGATATTTTTGGGATGCAGCTTATAAAATATGGTGATGAAGTAAAATTTATCCAAAAAATACAAGTTTCTTCTACTGTAAAATCTGTAAAAGGCTACCTTACGTATATGACCTGCAATAATGAAAGTTGTTTACCTCCTAAGGATATAGACTTCGAAATAAGCCTTAATTAATCTGTTTTGATGTTAATGATGGTTAAAAAAACTTCCATTTAGTCAGAAACTGGCTTATTTTTGAAATAGTTTAATAACTGGCAGTATGTTCTACGACATACTGCCAATTGTTTATACGAGCAATATATTTTATTTTTGCAAAACTAAGGGTCAATTAATTAATTCCCGATTTTAAAAAGTTAGTAAAAACATAAGGGAAATGGAAGGATCCCGATAGTTATCGGGATTGAGCTAAACTTTTTAAATTAAAGGAGGGAAATTAATTTTTGACTAATACTATTATCATAAAAAATTACAGTCATGCGCAAAATTGCGACTCTTTTACTCCTCTTAACCATCTCTCTAACAGCAACCTATGCTCAGATTCTCAAACCAGTCAAATGGTCCTGGGAAGCAAAACATATTAGTGGAGATGAATTTGAATTGGTTTATACTGCCAAAATAGACGATGGATGGTCTATTTATTCCCAATATCTGGAAAGTGATGACGGACCTGTAAAGACAACTTACGAATATGATAAAGGCGATCATTATGCCTTAGTAGGGAAAAATGTAGAGTCTGGTAATAAAAAAGAAGAATTTGACAAGGTCTTCCAAATGAATCTTATCAAGTTTAAAAAGAACGCCGTTTTCACACAAAAGGTAAAAGTAAGCGATTATTCAAAGCCCATCACAGGATATTTCACTTATATGACCTGTGATGACAAACGTTGTCTTCCTCCTACGGATGTCGACTTTGATTTTAAATTAGAAGCTCCTGCCGCTGCGCCGAAAGAAACTCCTAAAGAGGAAGAGAAAGTGGTGGAAGTAAAAGAAGAGCCAAAAGAAACGATAAAAAAGCCTATTGAAAAAGTAGAAGAAAAGGTTGCTGAGACCACTAAAAAAGTAGAGCAGGCAAAAGAAGCTGTTAAGGAAAAAGCAACTAAAATAGAACCTCCAACGATTACATTCAATGATCCGGAAGGTGTTGCAGGTGGAAATGGTGGTTTTGAAGATCCGGTTACCTGGAATTTTTCCAGTAGAAAAAAAGGAGATAATAAGCACGAATTAATATTCGAAGGCACTATTGAGGATGGCTGGTATGTGTATTCTCAACATCAGGAAAGTGACGACGGGCCATTAGCGACTTCTTTTGAATATGATCCAGCAGAACATTTTAAATTACTCGGTGCTGCTAAAGAAACCGGAGGTATAAAAAAGGCTTATGACAAAGTCTTTGAAATGAATGTAAATAAATTTACTAAAAATTCTATTTTCACTCAAGAGATAGAAGTCACGGATCCATCCAAACCTGTAACTGGATATTTTACTTTTCAAACTTGTGATGACGCCGTGTGCAAAAAGTATGATATTGATTTTTATGTTGACCCTGCAAAAGAGCAAGCTTTCCTAGGAGAAAAAGCGATGAACTTGACAGATGCTTATAAAAGCGCGTCTGGAGAAAGTACTTCCACTGGTTCAACCGACATTGCTTCATCAGCTGTTACCGGAATAATACATGGTCCTAAACTTGATGGCAATGTGATTGACCAGAAAGTTCCTGCTATTCGAGATTCGTTTAAAAAACCAGTTGGTGATTGTGGCGGCGGTGGAAGCGAAGAGGACGGTTGGCTATGGGCATTTATTTTTGGTTTTGGAGGTGGCTTACTGGCGTTGATTACACCTTGTGTATTTCC
>CAYXQH010000915.1:0-2312 GCA_964467425.1 uncultured Saprospiraceae bacterium | reverse complement strand
GGATTTTCAATAAAGTAATTCATTTTTCAGTTTAAAAAAGAAAATAATTTTTATTATTTGCTTTTACTCAGTTAAGGTTTTCTTTTTAGTGTTTTTTGAAAACGAAACTTCTTTATATGGGAGGGTTAAACGCATTGTTTTATTGTTGAAAATAAAAAAAACACAGAGTCACAGAGTGATAAGTGTACAATTAATTGGATGAGTAAAACCTATAGGATCTCTGTGCCTCTGTGTTTAAAATAAAACGAATCACGGAGCCACGGAGTTGGTTAATGTTTAGGGAAATTCAATGGATAAAATATTTAGACCTCTGTGCCCCTGTGGTAAAAACAATTGCAAAAAAGGAAATAGAACACTAATAAATGGCGTAAGCTTATTTTTAACTACTCATCTTCCAATAAACCAGGGCGACGTTTTTTAGTTCGTTCCAATGATTTATCATAACGCCATTTTTCAATAGCACCATCATTTCCGGAGAGGAGAATATCGGGTACTTTCCAACCATTATAATCGGACGGGCGTGTGTAAACCGGAGGTGCTAAGAGGTCATCTTGAAAGGAGTCGAAAAGAGCAGAAGTCTCGTCATTTAAAACACCCGGAATTATTCGTCCTATGGAATCTACTAAAACGGCAGCTGCCAATTCTCCACCTGATAAAACATAATCGCCAATGCTAATTTCTCTGGTGACATATTGTTGTCGAATGCGTTCATCAATTCCTTTGTAATGACCACAAATCATCAAAAGATTAGTATGCAATGAAAGCTGATTAGAAATGCTTTGTTGGAGTTGTTCTCCGTCCGGAGTTAAAAAAATAACTTCATCGTACGTACGTTCAGACTGCAAACTTTCGATACATTTAGAAAGAGGTTCTACCATCATGACCATACCTGCACCTCCTCCATATTGATAATCGTCCACTTGTCTGTGTTTGCCTAATCCAAAATTCCGAAGGTCGTGTACGATAACTTCTAGTATACCTTTTTGCTGAGCACGTTTCATGATCGAATGCTCGAAAGGACTTTTTAAAAGCGCTGGTAATACGGAAATAATATCAATGCGCATCGTATCAGAGGTGAGGGGTGAATGGTTGATTTTAGTTTATACTTAAAAGTTCTACTTCAAATATTAAAGTTGAAAAAGGCTTAATCATGTCACCTGCCCCTTGTTCTCCATAAGCTAGATTATATGGAACGAATAGACGCCATTTTGAACCAGTTTTCATCAATTGCAAAGCTTCAACCCAGCCTGGAATAACTCCATTGACAGGAAATGTAGCCGGTTGACCTCGTTGAACCGAACTATCAAAAACAGCTCCGTCAATGAGTGTTCCGTGATAATGAGTGGTCACCTGATCGGTTGGACCAGGCATCGCACCACTTCCTTCAGTAATTACTTCATACTGTAATCCGCTTGCTAAGGTGGTCACTTCAGCTCTGTTACCGTTTTCTGTTAGAAACTTTGTTCCGGCCTCCATTGTATCTTTATGTCTGGCTATCGCCATTTCTCTGAGGTGATTCTGAATCAATTGATCAGCTTCACTTGCCTCTATTGCCAAAGGATTACCTTTAATGACATCTTCGATCCCTTTAGTCAAATCTGTAGCGTCGAAACCAGAGATATTTTGCTGCTTTAAGTTTTGAGCCAAGATGACACCAAGGCTATAGCTAAATTTATCCATTTACTAGAATTGTAGGTAGGCAGCTAAAGGCTGCTTACTTCGGTTTATAAAGCCGCAAAGGTAAAAGAATAATTAGGAATTAAGAATAGGAACGTATGAATAATGGTGGATAGGAATTGAATGGTTAGGCTATTTCTTCTGCTTTGCCTGTACTTTTTCTAAAAAAAGCTTATGCTGATAAGCGATTTTGCACTCTAATTTTATTTTTTCAACTTCTCTAGCTGACATTCCAAAAAAGAATGCATTTGCATCGATTCTTTGATATATAGACTGAAGTTCAAAAGGAATACTGTTTCCCTCCGGAGTGGCTGATTCTCTCATAATGTATAGTTTGTTTGTCTGGCTATTGAAAGCCTTCTAATGTTTGTGCGGGGAAACATATTAATTATTACCAAATGTGTGCCGAAAATATATTTCCAAAAAAAAGATGTGACAGGAAAGAAGGTAGACAGGTCATCTGGTAAACCGATAACCAGGTAAGCCGGTTCAAGTTCTTTAAAAATTCTTAATTAATGTGCTAAAAAATATGCTTAAAAAAATAACATTTAGGATTGAATAATTAAGCAATATATTATTTTACCAGACTACCAGACTACCAGACTACCAGACTACCAGACTACCAGACTACCAGA
>CAYXQH010000914.1:0-2324 GCA_964467425.1 uncultured Saprospiraceae bacterium | reverse complement strand
AGTTTACTACAAAGGAAACTCCAATGAGTAATCTCGGTTTTAAATTTTTACTGGTTTAGGTCATCATCATTCGATATTAGAAAATTAGTAATAGGCGTCATTGTTGCCCCCATTATTTCGCTTTGTGTACGCAATTGCGGTGAGTCAAGCATAGCTCGCGAGCTTGGAAATAGGTAAACCGGGCTACAGAAAAATAAAAGAAGTGCAACACGGTAAATTTTTGGTGATGCAATTTTTTGTTGAGGGAGGGTTAGTGCTAAGTCGATAATTAAAACTGCAGTCAAAGATAGACCGACGCGTTCAATGATTGAACTTTCAAAGCCTAAAAATTTGAGGCCTGTTAATAGTATGATTGCATAAATAGCGGTTGGTGAAATTTGAAAAAGTGATGGCTTAGAATTTGATGTTAGATATTTAAAATAAATTGATGCGCATATGAATAAGGCTATATAAGCCTTAGATAGGTCATAGCCAGTACTCATGCCATCCCTAAGTAGTCCGTGCAAGGTAGCAACCATTATGGCTAAGGCCAAAATCACACATAACGTTGCTAATATAAACAACCGTTTCTTTTGTTCATCATCATTAACGAATAAACACTTTCGAGCTAGAAGAATAGGGTACAAAAGTATGATCATATTATGCATAAAAAATGCTAATAACATTAGAGCATCAGACTTTAAAAGGCCACGATCTCTAATGGAATAAGCATATAAAAATAAACTGGTCGCAAATATCTGTCTGTATACATTTTGATAAAAAAAGAAGTAAGGGAAACTAAGAAAAAGTAGCAATGCACAATAGAGTTTATATTCTGTGTCTAACCTGTCTACAGATTTCAATAAAATATAAATCCATATAGTATCCAATATTAAAAATGTAACTATATGTGAACCTGTGATTTCATAGAGTTTTACCAATGAATACCAAAATATGAATTCAGAACGCCAATAGGTAACTTGATCTGCAACTCCGGTTTGCATTATTTCATAGTAACGGTGTATGTCTTCGTCAGCGCCGAGGGACCTAATAATTGTTATGAATATTAGGAAAAATATAAATACCAACCAGTTTTTCTGAGGTTTTGTTGGTTTTGCTACGGCTGTGTAAATAGAAAGTATAAGAGCAGAAAAAAAAAATACAGTTTCTGTCGTCATTTTGTTTATCCTTGTTTACTGAACACTCTAGGAGAGAGATTATATACGTTCATGTTTAGGCGGAGTGGCAAGCCCCTAGTATTCTAGACACTTGATGGCGTTACAATTAATGCAATTATAGAGGTGTCTAAAAATGAGTGCAAAACGCGTTCAGCAACATGGTTACGCATTTCAATCTATTGATCATAAAATTTGAGTTTTTCGAGTAAAACAGCCGCTTGAATAGTACACATGCGCGCATTAAGGCCAATGCGAACGTTGTCATACTTATCGCCATAGGTAGCTTGCCCATGTACGCGCAAAGAGATCAACTCATCATACAAAGCAGAATCATTGGTAAACACTGCATCACCATCGCCGTAACACCCAAGTGGTTTGGCGGGGTAAAAACTGGTGGCCGCCACATCACCAAGACCGCCAGCTTTCTTATCCTTATATTGGGCGGCAAAGCTTTGTGCTGCATCTTCGATTACAAGCAGGTCATATTCTTTAGCAATAAGGCTGATTTCATCGTAATTAGCCGCAATAGCGAACAAACCCACCGGAACAATTGCACGCGGTGTGAGCTTGTCTTCAGTCAGTTTTTTTCTATTTGTCATTTAAACGCAGCCGGGTCAATATTGTAAGTATCAGGTCCAATATCAACAAACACCGTGGTAGCGTCAGCAAGGGTAATAGATTCAGCCGACGCGAAAAACGTAAAAGACGAGGTAAACACCGCGTCAGTCTTACTGTGATTTTTGCACATCAACTGCAACACCAGAGCATCTGTGCCGCTAGAACAAGCCAACACGTATTTAATGTTAATGTACTCGGCTAAACGCGCCTCAAGCTCAGTAACCTCAGGTCCCATAATATACTGGCCATGATCATGTACGCGCTGGATCGAGCTATCGATACTGGTTTTTATGCATCGTATTGAGCTTTTAGATTAGTAAAGGAGATAGTCATTGAGTTTTACCTACCAGTATGGTCGTATTTAGGTGCAAAGCATGGACATATTTACTTTGTACAATTCGGTTGAACTTTACCAGATAGAACACGTTTTGCCTTCAATAGATCATGTCAGGATACGGTGAACATCGACCTGAACATCTTATTAAAGTTTATTAGTCATGAGAATGTTTGTTTTTGGAAAAGCCATTTCTCGTTTAATCCCTAGTGCTA
>CAYXQH010000913.1:0-2324 GCA_964467425.1 uncultured Saprospiraceae bacterium | reverse complement strand
CACAGGAGACCAAACTCCAATTTCTTACATCAACCCAAATAAATATATTCAGCATAATCTTGGCGTTGCCGATGGATTGGCTGGTTTTGGAGCACTGATGCAGCATGCACCTCCCCAGGGTTTTAAAGCGAAAGTTGTACGTGCATTCCAAGACGGGGACTATGTATTTACCCATACCGAATATGATTTTTTCGGACCTAAAGTTGGCTTTGATGTATTTCGTTTTGAAGACGGACTAATCGTTGAACATTGGGATAATCTACTAGAGGTTCAAGCACCTAATCCAAGCGGTCATACTCAGTTCGATGGAGCTACAGATATTACTGATAAAGACAAAATGGAAGGTAATAAGCAGGTTGTAAAAGACCTTCTTGAAAAAGTATTCATGAACGGCGAAATGGATAAAATAGCTACATACATTAATCCAACAAAATATATTCAGCACAACCCATCAGTAGCAGATGGATTAGACGGCTTAGGTAGTGCTATGAAGATGATGGCTGAAAACGGTATGTCAATGGAATACAGTACTATTCATAAAGTTCTTGGTGAAGGTAATTTTGTTTTAACTATGAGCGAAGGAAAACTTGGAGACCAGCCGACTGCTTATTACGATTTATTCAGATTAGAAAATAGACAGATTGTGGAGCATTGGGATGTTATTGCTCCTATTCCTCCTAAGTCAGAATGGAAAAATGACAATGGAAAATTCTAGCAAATAGTTTCACTAATTAATTATTCCAAAGACCGCATTATCTATTAATTAAGCTTTAAAAATTAAAAATTATGAAAAAAAATATTCTATCGATATTAATGATGGTCTTTTTTATAACTCAATCTATTGGACAACCGAACGAACTAACCATCAGCGATATGGGGTTCTTTCCAGAAGATATAGTTATTACAAATAATATAGCTTATGTAAGTGGTTTAGGAGATGGAACAATACGTTCTTTTGATTTAACACAAACTAATCCAACTGCTCAATTATTTGCAGCAGCAGAAGTAGGTTATACTCAGCGCTGGGGAGTCAAAACTGATGGTACTATTTTACTTAGCATTCTTGATAATGCAGATTTTTCAGGTGGTCCATCTGGTCCAAGCAAATTGGTAGAATATGATATTGCCAGTGGTCAAAAAACAGGAGAATGGGATTTGCCTGCAGGAGCAATAGGACATACCGTATCTATTGTTGACGGAAAATATTACGTAACGGATTTCGGTAGCCCACGAATCATGGAGGTTAACCCAAGTACAGGTATAGTAAATGATAATTGGTTTACCAGCACAGAATGGGATCCAAGCATTAGTGGAATTGGAGGAACGATTTATAATAACGCTGGAGCATTCTATATTTCACAAGGCAATAAGTTGTGGTACTTACCGATCAATAACGGAACCTCAGGAACCTTACAAGAAGTAACCGTAGATGGTCTTGATATTATTGATGCAGATGGTATTTCTTGGGATGACACTAAGAATATACTTTACTATGCAACCAATGATACAGGTGACCCGGAAAATGCAGGCACTGCATATAAGGTGGTATTTTCAGATGCGACTACCGCAACAGGAAGTGTTATAGCTTCAGGGCTTGATGATTCTTCAGGACTATGGTTTCAAAGAATTGGCGGTAGTGAGTATATCTACGTATTAGAATCTCAGTTTGGTGCTTTATTCGGCATCAATGGATTTGAGCCACCGTTCAATATTGCTATTATTGAATTAGAAACTTCATCTGATAATACCGTTTCAGTTTACAATTCATTTGCTGATGCAACTCTTACAGGAGGTGCGCAAGCATTTTATGGTGCAGCAGGACCGGTGGGAGTTTCTGACGATATTGAGTTTCCTCAGTTTATAAATTTCTATGATATTGATGTTAATGATTTTGGGTTGACGATGACACTCTTTAATAATTCAGATGCCGCTGATTTAATTCTTCCTGATGGTCGTTTTGATAGATATTATTTTGCTATGGATGAAGACATGTCCAATGTCAATATTACAGGAGGTTCTCCTGGTTTAACAGTAGGTGCATCTGTGACCCCATTGCCCGCAGGATATGAAATACCTTTATCAGATCTTTTTGGTACTGGTTATCCATTGCCTGTTACACTTCCTAATGGTGGCTTTGTTCTTGAACTTGGTGGTGGAACAGATTTGACAGAGTTGGGACAAACCATTAGCGTTGACTTCGGTTTCTCAGGAATTTCTGTGTACAATTCATTTGAAGACGCAACACTTACAGGTGGAGCACAAGCATTTTATGGTGCAGCAGGACCGGTAGTAGTTTCAGACGATGTTGAGTTTCCTCAATTCAT
>CAYXQH010000912.1:0-2325 GCA_964467425.1 uncultured Saprospiraceae bacterium | reverse complement strand
ACCCACCTACTTCTAGTAGGTGGTCGTTCAGTTGCCCTCAAGCTAAATTGTCAAAGGCGTGACGAAAAAGAAAAGGGTTTATTTTATTTAGTTACCGCAACAACTAAGTGATTTTGTTTGCGAAGTTTTTTAAAATTAAGAATAAAAAATATTTGAATCGCTTTTAAGATATTTTAGTAGGAAACGCACCATCTATATTTCAAGAAAAAAGTGTCTATGCAGCGACGAATAGTGTTGTAACATTATTTTATTGCAAATCTGGCTGGTTTTCATAATAGCTTGTAATACAAGGTCGTATGGTGTAGAGTTCGTAATTGTGTTGAATTTAAAACGTAAAAAACGATTTTTTTCATCGATTGCTTAGACAACCAATTTGTATAGATAGATGTATTGTTTAGTATAATGACGGATGATTTATTTCAAAACTAATCACCACACAGAAAATAGGTTTTAGAGTCTGAAAAGTCAGACTTAATTTACAGAAAACATTTTTTTGTTTGATAAAAAATTCTCGACAACTATCAAATTATTAAAATTTTTAGATGTATGGACCTATTATTAGAAGTAGAAAATAAGAAATTCGAGATTCTTATTTTGTATACAAGCTAAGGACGAAAAAATATACAAGAATCAAATCTAATGAACTTCTCATTGAAGTGATTTAAGAAAACAGACACTAAAGGTTTTATTTAATTAACTCTTAAATAAAGCTTTTCATTCTACATACGCTTTTTTCACTATCTCGCACCTTACTGTATGTGCCTTGATTGATGATGCGCCAATTAGCAAATTTTCTTGCTATTTACATATAATATTTAGTACAAAATTACAGTGATGTTCAATCTTCACCTAGGATAGTAATGTCTAAGCTTAACTTTGATATTTTTATTACTATAATTGTTGATCATCAATAATCAATTTCTATAAACGATTCAGCCCATAAATTCGATAACTATATTTAGTAAAATCTACTAAACCCTTAACTAATATTTATAATTTTTAAATCATCTAATTTTTTTATTAAACATCGACACTTATTAAATACAGACCATTCTAAATAGGCTTGTTCCAAAGCCTCTGACTGTTGAAATTTTCATACTTTTTTCAATAATCTTCCATCTACACTTGGCAAGTATAGGATAGTAATGTTTCTACGGTTCTGATTTAATTAGTCTTTGAAAAAAAACACCAAATCATGAAAAAAAAAATATTACTTATTTTATGCTCTATATTTAGTGTAGGATTCATTTTTGCAAATGAATCTCATATTACTTATGAGAGCACATTCAAAGCTCAATGGGATCGGATACAAAATTCATTCGACTTTCCTTGGGACGATAAATGGGCACCAGTTAAAAGCGTCATTGCACAAGAAGAAGATTGTGAAGTAGACGGCGGTGAGTTATCAGGAGGACCATTTGAATTTTGTGTAGGAGATAATACATCAAATTTTATAAATGCTGGCGCAATACAATTGTCAGGTGTTAGTACAGCTCAGCCTGTAGCAGTGCAGTTTGAATTTGAAGTATTGCAGCCTACTGATGGCTTTTTTGTAACAGAGCCTTGGGTTGGACTTCATGATGGAAGTTTTGATCTTTTCAACTTTGGAGAGCGTGCTTCAGCAGGCTTAGAATCTCTTGCTGAGGGCGGTAACACTGAATTACTTGGTTCAGAGTTTGCTCAACCAGGTCGCCTACAGGCTACCGTAGGTAATGGTGAGGTACAGTTCATATCGCCAGGAGAAACGATTTCAGGGTCTATCGATATACGGAATGCATTGAATTATAGATATGCATCCTTCGCTACGATGATTATACCTTCCAATGATGGCTTCTTTGGAAATGAAAACCCACTCGAATTTGAAGTATTTGATGAAAATGGAAACTTCAATGGCCCAATCGAGATAGTACTTACTGGTGCTGATTTATGGGATGCAGGAACTGAGGTGAATAATGCTTCTGGAGCTGCTGGTTTTTCTCAAGGTTTTGATGGTTCAGGTTCTGGACCGTCTACTGATGATCCAACGTCTACAGTTGGCGCACACACAGGATTGGATAATATCGTTGGTATCCAGACTGCTGCAGGAACTACTATTGGCTCTAATGGAGCTGGAGCACTTGATGCTGATGAGCCAATACTACGAGTAAGAATTACAGTAGGTGAAGCGATTAATACAGTCCAAGCTGTTGGCCCAGCATTTGAAGGTAGCGTGGTAGAAGAAGATACTGATGAGGATTCTATGGCTGCAGTGCAGTTTGAATTTGAAGTAATGCAGCCTACTGATGGCTTTTTTGTAACAGAGCCTTGGGTTGGACTTCATGATGG
>CAYXQH010000911.1:0-2328 GCA_964467425.1 uncultured Saprospiraceae bacterium | reverse complement strand
ACAATATGAGGTGGCGATGAATTATCTGGAAGAAGCAACACGGCATTTTAATACCGTTGAAGATAAATATGGAAAGCTAAACGTCTTAGGAAATCTCGGAAACTTGAATCTAAGACAAGGGCAATATGATAAGGCAAAAGAGTATTTCAAAGAGAGTATCAAACTTAGTAATGATTTAAAACAAACCAATACGGTTTCTCAAATTATTTCCAATCTTGGATTGACCTACATGAATTTAGGGCAATACGATAATGGAATTCAATGTCAATTAGAAGGACTCGCTACCTGTGCAGATTCAAATGACAAACAAGGGATGGCGACCTTGCATACGAATCTCGGAATTGTGTATTATGAAAAAGGAGATTATGATTCTGCATTAGAACACTATGAAAAAGGACTGGCCTTGAGTGAAGAGTTGGGGAATAAGTTTTTGACTTCTATTGCGATTGGATGTATTGGAACTGTTTATCAAAAGAAAGGAGATTTTGAAACGGCGATGGATCATTTTATAAGAGACCTGGAATTGACAGAACAGCTTGGAGATAAGCAAGGATTGTCCATTGTGATTGGTTTGATCGGTGAGTTACGAAGTGTGGAAGGAGAGTTTGATGTTGCAATTTCTTATTTGAATCGTTCACTGAATCTTAGTGAAGAATTAAATTACCAAAAAGGAGTCGCGAAAGCTGTAAATACGTTGGCAGATATTTATCGATTGCAACAAATTCATGACAAGGCGATAGAGTATTACGATCGAGCAATCTCGATCTCTCGCGATATCAATAATAGGAAAGTACTTTGTTCCAGTTTGATTGAAAAAGGCGAAGTACTTATTGCACAAAAAGATATTGAAGAAGCCGTAAAAGTGAACAGAGAAGCCATGCCGATGGCGGAAGAATTAGGGAATCCTGATTTACTTTTCGAGGCCAGATTATTTTCATTAATCGTCGCTCATTCTTCTGGAAATCCTCAAGAATCAAAGCTTACGTTTGAAGGACTACTTGATATAGCACGAGGGGATGCGGAGAAAGCTGCGATATATTACGAATGGTACAAAATCAAGCCTGAAAAGACTATATACAAACAAAAAGCGTTAGAACTATACAAAAAACTCTACGCTTCTATTGCAGAATTTCGATATAGAGCAAGAGTAGAAGAGCTAAGTGAGCAATAAATGGGCATCATTTTAGCGATTTACAATAAAACTAAAGTATACCCTTTTCAGTACTCAGGCAAATTTCGAGATATGATAAAGATAACCGTATTAGTCTGTTCGATAATCTCTGGCCTCATCGGATGTGGCGGTGCTTCTCAACAATCTAATAACAGCGTTCAGGTACAAGATTCAACCGAAGTACCGGAAAAACGACCTGTTGTAAATAAAGATTTTCAATTTCAATACAAGCTAGATAAGCCAGACGAAACGTTTAAATTGAATAAAGATTTAGAAGAAATCTCTGGCCTCGGAATATGTAGCAAAGGAAAAGTTTTATACGCAGTGCAAGATGAGCTAGGAACGATTTTTAAACTTTCCAAAGAAACTGGGGAGATACTGGATAAAATTAAATTTCATAAAGCAGGAGATTACGAGGGGATTGAAATGGTAGACGATCAAATTTATATTGTAAAAAGTACCGGAACGATTTATAAAGTGATCAACCCAGGAAAGAAAACACAACAGCTGGAAAAATTCAACGGCTTTTTAAGTAGAGAGAATGATGTAGAAGGCTTGGCATATGATAAAAAAAATAACCGCTTATTGGTAGCCTGTAAAGGTATCCCTGCCACCGGAGAATCGTTTGAAGTTATTCGTTACAAAAAAGTAATCTATGGTTTTGATCTGGATTCGAAAAGTATTCAGCCAGATCCCGTCTATACGATCCAACTTGAAAATATCCGAAACTATCTGCAACAACACAAACATCTCAAAGAGTATGAAAAGCTTGTCAATTTCTTTTCCGCAGGTAAAGAAAACCTGACTTTTAATCCTTCCGCGATAGCTGTTCACCCTCAGACCCAAGACATTTACATCATCTCTTCCAGCGGGAAAGTAATGTGTGTTTTAAATGAGGCTGGTGATGTTGTTCATATTGAAAAACTAAAAAAAGATATTCATGCTCAACCAGAAGGCTTGACCTTCGAAGATGATGGGACGATGTACATTTCTAATGAAGCGAAGGGTGGAAAGCCAAAAATTCATCGATTTAAACCAGGGAGGTAAGGTGTTTAAGTTTTTAATTCATCTTTCTTTTTCCCCGATGAATCGGGATCATAGACATTGAAAAAAAGAAAGAAGCAAAGAAAATTCTAGGCTGGTTTCATTTTTTAACG
>CAYXQH010000910.1:0-2336 GCA_964467425.1 uncultured Saprospiraceae bacterium | reverse complement strand
ACAAAAAAAAACGGATACCACTACCACCACTTGTCCCTAACGCACTCCGTTTGTCGAGCTTGCCTGTCGGCCGGCATGCCGGGTCGCCTGCGGCGAGTCGCGATTTATATAAAATCCAAGCAAATATCCCGTCAAGTAATGAAATCACCCCAATTTTAGAGAAAAACAGGGCTAGAGTCTTTATTTTTCAGGATTTACTGAAAGTATTGTTTTTTACATATTTTCAACATGTTTCTTAATTAGCTGACTATCAGTAGTTGTTGTTAAACAAAAGTGGCTAATCCTTAAAATGTCGTTTAAGTTTGTTTAAGTTTTCTTGTGTCTTGTTTAAGCTTGTCGTATATTTGGTTAAACAAAAATACAACACCTAAAATCAAAGTATATGTCAACTATAGAATTCACCTCAAAATTTGACCTCCTAACAACTGTTTTGCATTCTTTCGCTTATAATTTGACAAAGAATGTCGAGGACTCTAAAGACTTATTTCAAGAGACCGCTTTCAGGGCCCTAAAGAATAAGGAGAAGTTTAGACCGGGTACAAATTTCAAGGCTTGGTGTTTTACTATCATGAAGAACATCTTCATCAACAACTACCGCAAAAAAGTTAAGCAGAACACCATTATGGATTCTACTGACAATGATTATTATATCAATTCAGGAAAAAATCGTGTTTTGAATTCTGCGGAATCTAACTTCATGACTGAAGAAATTAAATCCATGGTAGATGGCTTAGACGACGGACTGCGAATTCCGTTCGTGATGCATTTTCAAGGATTCAAATACCAGGAAATTTCGGATTACTTGAGTCTTCCATTGGGTACGGTAAAGAGTAGAATTTTCTTTGCCCGTAAGGAGTTAAAAAAAATGCTTGAGTCGCAGTATAATTCTCTTCAGGAAGTAAGAGAATTTTCTCTTGCTAATCAATAGCAATGCATGATTAAAAAATAATGATTAAATAACTTAGAGTTGGGGCTATGGTGTAAAAACCTTAGCTCCATTTTTTATGCGCTTCTTTGAATTTTAATAATATTGCACATCATCTTAAAATGTAAATGGTATAAGCCTATCTTTGTCCGTAAATGCCCACTGACTCCCTCATTACTTTTCATCATCAACTACTCGAATGGCACGACCCTGAAGAAAGACCACTGCCATGGAAGGGAATCAAAGACCCTTACCTGATATGGTTGTCGGAAATAATTCTTCAGCAAACGAGGGCTGCTCAAGCAACACCCTACTACTACAAACTTAGCGAAAGATTTACCACTGTAAAAGCATTGGCTTCTGCGCCGATAGACGAATTACTTTCATTGTGGCAGGGGCTAGGATACTACTCACGAGCACGCAACTTACATTTCAGCGCACAAATGATTATGGATGAATTTAACGGCGAGTTCCCCTCTGAATATAAAGATATTCTCTCGCTCAAGGGTGTAGGAAAATACACCGCGGCGGCTATTGGTTCTTTTGCTTTTGACTTGCCTTACCCTGTAATAGACGGGAATGTCATTCGGATCATCAGTAGATACTTCGATTTAAATATTCCTGTAGACAGTAAAGAAGGATTAATTCAAATTAATGCATTAGTCAAGGAGGTTTTTATTAAAGAAAAAGCGGCGGCATTCAATCAAGCCATTATGGATTTTGGGGCTACCGTTTGTGTTCCAAAAAGTCCACAATGCTCTCAATGCCCTCTCCAAGAAAACTGTCTTGCCAATGGCAATAGCACCCAGGCTCTTCGTCCCATTAAAACGAAAAAAATAAAGCGTAGAACTCGGCACTTTAATTTTATATTCCTGCACACGGATAACGAAGTATTTATTCAAAAGAGAACATCCAAAGACATTTGGCAAGGACTTTATCAACTGCCCCTTATCGAAGGAAAAGAGTTTGCTAAGAAAGGGGCACTAACAAAGGAGGTGAAAAAATCATGGAATGCATCCTTTGACTTAGAGCCCGTTTTTACTCACAAGCAACTCCTAACTCACCAAATCATACATAGCATCGTCTGGGAGGTAAAACTTCCTAACACTTCTTATGACGGAATCGTGGATGCTTTGTGGATAAGAAAAGAAGAACTTAAGGACTATGGCTTCCCAAAATCATTAACTTTGTTTTTACAGGATAAATCCTTAATTTAGAGAAGCATTATAGCTTAAGAGCACATCTATTAACCGCATTCAAGATGTAAGCAAAAATTGTAAATTTTTTATTTCATTTATCATCGCGAACTACTTCGTTGCTTATCAGTCGCTTAGCTAAGGCTAAACTCCCTCTTCGCGCCTCGTAGTTCACGCGCTAAATGAAATTTACATTCTTTCAGAGGTTAATAGAG
>CAYXQH010000909.1:0-2362 GCA_964467425.1 uncultured Saprospiraceae bacterium | reverse complement strand
ATGAATTGGGCTTTTTTGCTGGAGGTCAGGTGACAACCTGGAGAGATATGAAAACCTATCGTGACCGTGCATACGCTGTTTCAGAGAGCACAACAGAAGGCTTAATGATTTTTGATTTGAGTAATATTCAGGATACCATTATAAAAACCTACCATAGCAATACTTTTTTCGAAAGAGCGCATAACATTTTCATTGATACAGATAACGGAAGACTTTATGCCGTAGGAACAAATGCCCAAAGTAATGGCGTTATTATATTTGATATTGCAACAGATCCAGACAATCCAACAATTCTAGCTTCTGTTACTTTACCCGGAGGAGGATATGTGCATGACATTTATGTAAAGGATAATATCGGCTATTGTTCACATGGATATAATGGATTTTATATTTGGGATTTTACTGATCCTCAAAATCCTGTCGCTCTTGTGGACATCGTAACAAATGGCTATAATCATAGTAGTTGGTTGACACCAGACGGCAATCATGTAGTGTATGCAGAGGAGGTTCCATTAGGTTTACCAATGGGTGTGTTAGATGTTTCTGATATAGCTAATGGAAATATTAATACCGTTTCCACTTTTAAGTTTCCACTACTTGCACCTTTGCATGAAAATAATGTCCCACACAATCCATATATCAGAGGTAATTATGTGGTTACCTCCTATTACCATGACGGGATTCAAATTTTTGATGTTTCCGATCCTACAAATCCTCAGCAGGTAGCGTATTATGATTCACATGCAAATGATGATTACGGTGGTTATGCAGGATGCTGGGGAGTTTATCCTTTTTTACCATCCGGGACAATTATCGCTTCTGATATCAATGAAGGTTTATTAGTCCTTACTGCTGATAGTATTACTTTAGCACCTGTAGAAAGCACCTTATATCCTGATGCAACATTAATCAGTGATATTAGCATGCCTTTATGTCAAGGTGATACTGGAGTAATGGAAGTGATGGCTGGTGCAGACGAATATATTTGGTATAAAGATGGAAACGTCCTTACTCAAGGCCAAAACTTATTATCAATTGATGAGCCAGGAGATTATTATGTAGAGATTTCAAACGGACATTGTACCGTTAATTCAACGACAACATCCGTTGTAGTAAATCCTTTGCCAGACCTTTCAGGCTTTGTGGGTGGAGTGTATAATTTTTGTGAAGATGAAGCACCAATCATAGAAGCACCAATGGGTTTTGATAATTACGAGTGGTTATTAAATGGAACCGTTCTTCAAAATGGAGGAAATACGTTTATCGCAAATTCGGGAACTTATAGTTTACGAGTTACTCAAGCGAATTGTACGACTACCTCTTCAGATTTTACTGTCAATGTATTTCCTTTACCAGATCCTACTTTTATTATAAATAGCACGCTTTGTGAAGGCGATGATATTATGCTTCAGGCGATGACAGGAGCAGACACTTATGAATGGTACCTCGACGGGATGCTTGTTGCAACAACATCAACACCTAACTATGTTACCAATGTTGAAGGATCATATAGTATGATTGCGATTTTAGGGACTTGTCAACAACAATCAGGAACTTTTCCAATAGTTTATAACTCCTATCCTGATGCTTCTATTTTTTATAGTGGAAACACCATTCAGGAAGATTCAACAAGTGTATTGTTTTGTCAAGGCGAGTCTGTTTCTTTGGCAGTTCTTTTAGAACCAAATGCTAATTATCAATGGTTTGAAAATGGAAATCCACTTTCTATAAACAATAACATTCTTCCGATTAGCGGACCAGGAGTTTATAATGTCCAGGTTACATCTGCAGATAATTGTGCAAGCGAAAGTGATTCGATAACAGCCAGTGTCTCCACAGTAGAAGCACAGATTTCATTCACAAATGGAATACTAACTGAAACAATGCCCGGAAGTCAATTCCAATGGTTTGTAGACGCAATGATGATCTCAGGCGCAACGATGCAAGATTATACACCACTTCAAAGTGGAGATTATTATTGTGTGGTTTTCAATGCTGATGGCTGTTCTGCGACTTCCAACACAATTAATGTAATTATAAATGGAATACATGGAATTGAAAGTTTAGACTTCTTTACGATCTATCCAAACCCGACACAAGATGAAGCCAGTATCGATATTGAAGTATCAGCACAGACAGACCTGACTTTTGAAATTATTCATACGGATGGTAGAGTTTTAAGCAGCTTTTCAAAAACGCTGAATGGCCGAACGGTTATTCCTTTAGACTTAGAAAGCTTAAGCGCAGGTATTTATTTTGTAAAGCTAAAAACAGAAACCGGGCAGGCTAGCAAGAAGGTAGTGAAGTTTTAAAAGATATTGTTATATAGTTATGTAGGTTATATGGTCATGTTTCATATAAC
>CAYXQH010000908.1:0-2364 GCA_964467425.1 uncultured Saprospiraceae bacterium | reverse complement strand
TACCTGTCTACCTGTCTACCTGTCTACCTTTCTACCTTTCTACCTTTCACTTTTCTACCTGTTTAAAATAATCTGATTACTATCCGCCGGGGTATGCATATAACCTAAGTCCAGCTCAAAGGTTTTTCCATCAGCTCCTAACGTTTTCCATTCTTTTCCTTTTAATGCATCCGCATAATCCATGGTGACTACTGGTTGGACTCGTGCAGCATTGAAAAAGCAATCTTTAAAATATTTTCCTTCATTTTTAAAGGTCATTCCACTTGGAATTGCTTGCAACTCAGGAATTAGATCATCAATAAGGGTTCGTTGAAGAAAAGGATTCCCTTCATACTTTAAATTTTGTCTGATAGTTGATCCAAAAACAATAAAATTTACGGTTGTACTTGTACCTGCCTGAATGATGCAGTTAATATCATAATTGACAGTAGTGATATGATCCTTCAGCAATCCATTAATTATAAAACTGGAATTTAAAAGTACGATGTCTTTATCACCTGGATTTTCATATTTACAAGAAAAATTAAGTGTTTTTAATCGGCGTTTTTTACTACCTGGTTTTCTCACTTGACTAACCCCTTCCATGCTAATGGTTTGCTGGATTTGGTCATGTGCCCCATTATCTTCCAATTTTATATTCGCTGGAAAACCATTGGTTTTAAAATCATTAGCTAGGGCTAAAATCTCTCTAAACGTTTTACCTTCTATTGAATAATTGAAATAGTCACGTTGTCGGAATACAGTATAATTCAATAATAACAGTTCACTGTTAGAGAGCTCTTTGGATTTGACCAAATTAACATAGTCAGTCTTTTCATAGGTTTCATACTTAAAAGGTCTATCAAGTATGGAACTTGGCTCGCAAGAAAAGAAAAGAAAGAGAATTAAAAAGTAAGTAATATTTTTCATGCTCAAAACTAAGGAATTGTACGTAAAAAAAATGGAATTTGTGAATGGATCTTTTGAACTATTCCTGAGACAAATTAGGAGCTATATACCATCTTTTATCCATAGAAATCAAAATGCCGCTTAATTCTTAAAGAAATTATGATTTCATTAAGAATCTTATAGTCTAAAGAAAGGTATATTGAGACTAGGTTTTATTAATTTTGCAATTGAAATTTAAACAATGCTTGAACAAAAGGAAAAAGCAAAAAAAGATTTTTTTCAATTTAAACAATTCTCTTTAGCACAAGAAAATTGTAGTATGAAAGTTGGAACAGATGGAATTTTGCTAGGTGCATGGGCTGATGTAAGGAATGTGGAGACCATTTTGGATATTGGAACCGGTACCGGATTAATCGCTTTAATGTTAGCACAACGCAGTTCTGCTGAAATCCATGCAGTTGAGGTGGATGAAGCAGCTTGGAAGCAGGCCTCTGAAAATATAGATTCTTCTCCTTGGAAAGATAGGGTCAAAGCCCACCATGATGCAATACAGGACTTTTCAAAACTATCCCGATTATCATTTGATTTAGTGGTTAGTAATCCACCTTTCTTTTCTGGAGGTGTTTTTTCTGAAAATAAAGCCAAAAATGATGTACGCCATACCATCAAACTACCCAATGGAGATTTACTTAATGCGGCTAGGAATTTGATGTCAAAAGAAGGCAGATTTTGTGTGATATTACCTGTATTAGAGGGCTTGCGATTTAAGGAGATGGCTAAAAACTATGGCTTATATTGTACTAAAACTCTAGAAGTTTTTCCGACGCCAGATAAAAAAGCAAATCGACTTTTAATGCAATTTGAAAAAGAAGAGAAAGATGTAGAAGAAAACCAGCATATTATCTGGGAAAGCCAGGATGTTTATACCCAGGAACAGATAAACTTAACCAAGGATTTTTACTTAAAAATGTAAGCTTTTAAAAAGGCTTTGGTCTAATCGAAAAATCCAGCAATATGACATATTGCTGGATTTTTTTAATTACCATTGTTTTTAAGGACAGTACAAATAAAAAGGGAAACGTTTTGGTATTACGTTTCCCTTTTTAAATTATCCTAGACCTACGCTTTGCTTAGCTTGAGTTTCTGAGATAATATTTCTCGCGAGATCTAGAATAGTAGTGTCCTTCAAACTTACGATTCCACCATGAGGTCCTGGTTGGATGTGTTTCCCGATAATATTGCCATCCTCATACTTCTTAGCACCAAAGTAATTTCTTACTGTTTGTGGCTCTAATTCTAATGTTGAGGCAATTCGTTCAACGCTTCCAGTAGGGAGCTGATGTTTGATTTGTCGTAATTCTCTGAAGGTAATGTTCATCATAGGTAATAATTTTTTTGATTAGGAAATCAGTGATAAGAAGAAAAGACTATTTCTTTTGGAAATTTAGATATTTTAAAACAGAAATCAAAGCATTT
>CAYXQH010000907.1:0-2378 GCA_964467425.1 uncultured Saprospiraceae bacterium | reverse complement strand
TGTGGTTATGTGGTTATGTGGTTATGTGGTTATGTGGTTATGTGGTTATGTGGTTTATTAAAATATTTATTCTAGCTTCCTAGTTCTAATTGATCTTTTACTAATCTAAAGTAAGAGCCTTTCAAATCAACGAGTTCCTGATGTGTACCTTCCTCTACGATACTTCCTTTTTCGATTACAATTATCTGATCGGCATTTTTCACAGTACTCAATCGATGAGCAACAACGACGACTGTTCTACCTTCAAAAAATTGATTCATATTTTCCATAATCACCCGCTCATTCCTTGCATCTAAAGCATTGGTTGCTTCATCAAAAAATAAAAACTCTGGATTTTTATACACTGCTCTGGCAATTAAAAGTCTTTGCTTTTGCCCTTGACTTATACCATTTCCACGCGAGCCAATCATGGTATTATAATGCAATGGTAAGGTTTCTACATAGTCTTGAATATTTGCAGTTTTAACTGCTTTTAAAAGTTTATTTTTGTTAACCACTCCTTCACTCTCTGCAATATTATTTGCAATAGTATCTGAAAAAATAAATCCTTCCTGCATAACCGCTCCACATTTCGATCGCCAAAGTCGTTTACTAATATTTTCTAAAGCGATGCTCCCAACACGAATATTCCCACTGGTAGGTGCGTAAAAACCAAGCATTAGTTTTACAAGCGTCGTTTTACCACTGCCACTTGTCCCAACAATTGCAGTCACCTTTCCTTTGGGTACGTTGATATTAATATCTTTAAGAACTAAGTCTGAAAGTTTGTTGTATTGGAAACTCACATTTTCGAACTTAATATCTGCATTGTCCGGAATCATTTCTAAGCGAGGTTTCTCCAAATCTTCTTCATTCTCTTTTTCGTGAATCTCCCCTAGCCTCTCCAGGCTGATTTCTGCATCTTGTAAGTTCCGCATAAAAGTAATCATCTGCTGAAGCGGTGCATTTAACTGTCCAATAATATATTGAACTGCCAGCATCATTCCTAAAGTCATCTGCCCATCGATTACTGCCTTCGCTGCTATGAATGAGATCAGGATATCTTTTAACTGTGTAATGAATCCTGCACCGGCATCTTGATATTGAGAAATGGCTAAGGCTTTAATATTCACTCGAAAAATTCGAGCCTGAATATACATCCATTGCCAGCGTCGGCGTCTTTCACTATTTTGTAATTTAATCTCTTGCATCCCCTGAATCAATTCAATCAAAGCACTTCTGTTTTCTGATTGCTGTTCAAAGTTTTGATAATCAATTACCTTTCGTTTTTTAAGGAAAATATAAATCCATAATAGATATAAAATACTCGCAATAAAAAAGATTAAAAAGATATAACTATTATAAATCAATAAGACAACCCCGAAAATTATCAGATTAAAAAAGGAAAACAAGGTCAACAAAGTGGACGTTGTTAGGAATGTTTTTATCCGTTCATGATCATACACTCTTTGCAAAAGATCTCCGATCATTTTTGAATCGAAAAATGCAATGGGCAACCGCATTAGTTTAATCAAAAAGTCAGAGAGTATACTAATGTTTATACGTGTTCCAATATGCAATAAAATCCAACTTTGAATAAAGTTTACTGCGGTCTGACTAAAGAAGAGCATAAGCTGAGCCATCAAAATCAAATAGATAAAGTTGATATCCTGATTTTCGATACCAATATCTACAATGGCCTGCGTTAGAAATGGAAAAACTAGCTGAAATAAACTTCCAAGAAGCAGCCCTATTAAAAGCTGAGTAATTAAGCGTTTATAAGGTCGGAAATATTTGAATAAAAAACTTATCCCAGTCTTCTTTACTTTTTCACCTTCTTCCTCATAGAAATCTGGTGATGGCTCTAACAATAATGCAATTCCTCTATTTCCATCACTAAGCCATCCTTTTTCGAATTCTTTTCTAGGCATTTTAATTTTCCCCTTTCCAGGATCGGCTACCCATGCATATTTTTGATTTATGCCATACAAGACGACAAAGTGTTTTTGCTCCCAATGAGCAATAGCTGGTAAAGGGATATTATCTAGTGCAGGATTATCATCAGCATCACTTTCATAAGGAATTTTTATCACTAGGGTCCGCATACCAATAACTTCGGCAGCTTCTGTAATTCCTAGCATTGACACCCCTTCCCTGTCGATATGACACTTTTCTCGTAACGATTGCAGACTATAGCTTTTACCATGATACTGCGCTACCATTCGAAGGCAGGTAGGCCCACAGTCCATTTGGTCTAATTGTCGATAAAAAGGAAATCGTTTCAGCATCAAAACTCAAGTCTTGTATAAAACAAATAATGATCAATTTTTCTTAAGATTGATCGGGTTTGTTTTCCGCTACGAAAACTGATAAAGCATTTATTTTGTTAGGGTAAAGTT
>CAYXQH010000906.1:0-2391 GCA_964467425.1 uncultured Saprospiraceae bacterium | reverse complement strand
CAGCTCTTTCTGGCTCAGGAGTATCCTGTTTAAACTGTACGACCATTTGCTCCGGAACATAAGGCCAGCCCGAATCATCTACTTCATAGGGGTAGCCAAAATTTTGTAAGCTATCGCCAACATATTCTGGAAAAGTTTCGGGGAAAGGCATTCCATCATAAAACTCCACATCATCAATAATCCAAAAGTAATAGTCTCCCGAAAACACAAATCGAATGGCAAAACTTTCTTCGCCTGCTGCAACACTTGTCAAATCTATTTTTTGATAATCTGCTCTCCCAGTCTCTACATTCTTATCCACATTAAGATTTAATTGCTGAAAGGTATCCCAGTTCGTTCCACCGTCTGTAGAAAATTGAAGCTCGGTATTTGAATCAAAATTGCGGTAATATTGATTAAACTTTAAAAATACCGTAGACTCCATACTAAAATTTAACGATGGAGATTGCAATGTACCAGAAATAATATTCCCTGCATTATCAGGCCCGTTGATTCCGGCTGCATTAAAAACAACTGCTCCACCTTGAGATTCAGAGACTATTGCTTCGCGTTCTTCCCAATAAGGTGCATTGTCTGCTTTTCCATCCTCGACCCAAACCCAGTCTCCATCCGTCATAAGATCATCGACGGTCCAGAGCCCCAAACCTGTATCAAAGTTATAAGATTGAAGAAGGGCTTGGCTAATGCCTGAGGTTGAAATAAGGCAAAACCCTATTAGGAGAGATAGGTACGTTTTCATTGGTTTTTAATTTTATCTAAAGGTACAAAGCTTACGCCAAGGCAAGCCCTATTTAGAGCATGTTTAAAATTAACATATTAATCTAAAACGGATCCTTTTTTGATCACTCTTCGTTACTTAAACAGTTTTTTATCCGGATAAACTCCTGTTTTCGAGCCTTGATTGATTAAAAAATGACCTAGTTTTATTTTCAATAGCCAATTTTTAAACATGCTCTTAAAAATAAATTATTTTGTTTTCAAATTAAAGCCAATCTCAAATTCTACTTCTTGTTTTGCTGAATACACTTCTGAATAATTAATTTCAAAAATTAGATCTACATCGTTCATATCTTTTGGAAAATAAATCGCATTAGAAGCCAATGGATAATTGGAATCTGCTTGCTGCAAATTTATAACTGCTCCAGCGGAATCTTTTGCGATGATACTGTGTATTGCCAGATTATTAGGCCAATCAATTGAATACGAATGGTATTCTTTCCCATTACGGTCTTTCTGATCAAAAGAAGACTTTCTAAAAGGAATTAGAACTTCTCCTTCCTTAAGTACCATATTGCTTTCTGCTCTAAATTTTTTAGATATTTTCGAAGTGGTCGTTTGATCCGGATCATATAGCAAAAGTGCCAAGTCAGCCTTTCCATATACTTTTGAAGCAGGTTTAGAAATAGGCGCATAGGTCCGAATCATCAAAATCGGATCGGGAAAAGTACTCTTCCAATAAAAGATATTGCCCCCTTGAATAATCTGACTCTTATTAAAATCATCATCTGAGCCATACATCGTTCTCGCTGTTTTTACAAATGCCAGCCGATCTTCAAATTGCTCAAAATGTCTTGGAACTAAATCTTTACCTAAATCATCTTTTAGATAAATCAATTTGCTTTGTTTTCCATCAATAGAAAATATCTTTCCTTTATCGGTATTTGCCTGAAATGGAATACTTGCTCCTATTCCATGAAGATATGGATTACTTTCAAGGGCATGGAAGTCAATACGTATTGGTCGATTGCTTGTCTTAGTCTGCTCAATTCGTGCTCCATGATCTTTTACTGCTATAGCTACTTTTGATAAATGAAGCGTATCTTTCCAGTATACCGGATACGCCTCCTGATCCGCTCCAATAACCATTGTTGTGCCTTCAATAAAAACAGCCTTCGCATTTTTAGCAGGCAGACCAAAAGCCACTAAATTAATTTCATATTTATTTTCTTTATCGGTAGAGTTAAATCGGTCTTTTTCCCATTTTATTCCGTTTTTAAGGTTTACTCCTATGCCTTTTTTATAAATTTTATTCGCACTTGCCTTTTCAGCTTCCAAATTAATAGAATCAATAAACATTGCCTGACCGGCTAAAAGATCATTTCCTGTATCGTCTTTTACAGATTGCAGCATCACCTTTTGAACATACTTATTAGCTGGCAAATTAAAACTGTATTCCGCTCGCAAGCCTTTATCTTCAAATCTATACAAAGGCGATGTCAGCGAAAAATTCTGGAATATCAATTGCTCACTTATACTCGTTTTATTTTTATTAAGGTTTTTGGTGCTCACTTTTTCTTCAAAAGGAATTGCAACTTTTACTTTAGTATAAGTACTAAGTTCGAAAGAAAGAACACCTTCTTTTTCAAACTCTATTACGTGTGAATTGCCTGG
>CAYXQH010000905.1:0-2396 GCA_964467425.1 uncultured Saprospiraceae bacterium | reverse complement strand
GAGAGTGAAGAAGCTGTTGAAAGTGAGGATGAAGTAAAAATCGAAAAAGTCATTGAGAATCCTAGAAAATGGTATTCTTTAAGAGTAATTAGTGGTAAAGAAAGAAAGATTAAAGAAAGAATTGAATTAGAAGTTTCACGTTCTGGATGGAAGGATTTTATTACCCAGGTTTTAGTACCTTCTGAAAAGGTATATAAAATCAGAAATGGTAAAAAGGTAATTCTTGAAAGAAATATCTTGCCTGGATACATTTTAATAGAAGCAGATCCCAAAAAATTGAAGGGGGATATGGTGCAGGCTATAGCGAATATTCCAAATGTAATTCATTTTTTAGGAAGGAATAATCCAATTCCAATGCAACAGGCAGAAGCAAATAGAATGCTTGGTAAAGTTGATGAATCTCAGGATATAGGAGAAGCGCTTATCGAGCCATTTATTGTAGGTGAAACAGTGAAGATAGTGGATGGACCGTTTAACGAGTTTGTGGGTGATATCCAAGAGGTAAATGAGGAAAAGAAAAAATTAAAAGTAATCGTGAAGATTTTTGGTCGTGGAACGGAAGTAGAGCTTAACTTCATGCAAGTAGAAAAACAATCATAAGAAATTCATAACCAGACTTTAGTCTCTTAAGAGAGCTTCCCTAGAGTCAACATTTAAATAAATTTAAATAATGGCAAAAGAAGTAGATGGTTTTATAAAACTTCAGGTTAGAGGTGGACAAGCAAACCCAGCTCCTCCAGTCGGACCAGCATTAGGTGCGAAAGGTGTTAACATAATGGAGTTTTGTAAACGATTTAACGCTCAGACACAAGATAAACAAGGGCAAGTAACGCCTGTTGTTATTACCGTGTTTAAGGACAAGTCTTTCAGCTTTGTTATAAAAACCACTCCTGCAGCAGTTCAACTTTTGCAGGCAGCGAAACTTAAAAAAGGGTCTCCTGAATCTAACCGTACAAAAGTTGGATCAGTAACATGGGATCAAGTACGAGAAATCGCTGAAAGTAAAATGGAAGATCTTAATGCTTTTAAAGTAGAATCAGGAATGAAAATGGTTGCTGGTACTGCTAGAAGTATGGGAATCAACATTAAGGGTACGCCTCCTTGGGGAGCAGCGGACAATGCTGAATAAAAAAATAAAATACTGCGAAGGCAGTTTTTGAAGGGAGTTCTGATAAAATAGATCAGGACGCTAATTACCTCACTTTAAATAAATATAATGGCAAAAGTTTCAAAGAAAAGAGCAGCTGCTAATGCTAAAGTTGATGCCGACAAGCTTTACTCGCTTGAAGATGCAATGGCTTTAATAAAAGATATTAGCACTACTAAATTTGATGCCTCCGTGGATGTTCACATTCGCCTGGGTATCGACCCTCGAAAAGCTGACCAAGCTTTAAGAGGTACCGTTTCATTACCGCACGGTACTGGAAAAACCAAACGGGTTCTTGTTTTGTGTACTCCTGAAAAAGAAGAGGAAGCAAAAGCGGCAGGTGCAGACTTCGTTGGTCTTGACGAATATGTTCAAAAAATTCAAGGCGGATGGACAGACGTTGATGTAGTAATCGCTGCACCTAATGTCATGGCACACGTTGGTAAAATTGGTAGAATCCTCGGACCTCGTGGATTGATGCCAAACCCAAAAACTGGTACAGTAACTCCTAATGTTGGAGCTGCAGTAGCTGAAGTTAAAAAAGGTAAAATTTCCTTTAGAGTAGATAAGTTTGGAATCATCCATAATTCAATTGGAAGAATCTCCTTCTCTCCTGCTAACCTTGTTGGTAATGCAAGAGAATTAATCGATACAATTGTACGATTAAAACCGTCTTCGGCTAAAGGTATATACATGAAATCTCTTACCGTGGCTAGTACAATGAGTCCCGGTCTTAAGATTGATACAAAATCTATTAAGTAACAAGAATTAAACTATCTAAAAATGACACGAGCAGAAAAAACTACTGCAATAGCGGAATTGAAGGAGAAGTTTAGTAACAGTTCATTCTTTTACTTAACTGATGCTTCAACGCTAACCGTCGAGCAGGTTTCTAAACTTAGAGGAATGTGCTTCGAAAAAGGGGTGGAGATGAAAGTCGTTAAAAACACCTTGACTAAAAAAGCAATGGAAGAAATCCCTGCTGAAAGGGGATTTGCTGAACTATATGAGGCACTTAAAGGGCCAACAGCGGTAATGTTTACCGATACAGCCAGCGTTCCAGCTAAAATTATTGAAGAATTTAGAAAAACGAATGAGCGTCCTATCCTTAAAGCAGCTTATATTGATACTGCTGTTTACATAGGTGACGAACAACTCAAAAGTTTAACTCAGCTTAAATCAAAAGAAGATCTAATTGGCGAGATTCTAACATTGTTACAATCTCCTGCCAAAAATGTTATCAGCGCGC
>CAYXQH010000904.1:0-2411 GCA_964467425.1 uncultured Saprospiraceae bacterium | reverse complement strand
ACTATAATTTACTAGAATCAATTTTTTATATTTATAGAACTTTTTTTTTATATTTTGTAATATAACGAAATAATCCTGTTTTGTAAAGTACAATTCTAAATATATGAGAATCGAAAGTTAGATATAAATCCTCTATCTCAAATGTTCTATAATCAATCAACAGATAACTAAAGGTAGATTTCGTTATAGCAGTATCCGCTACTCGATAAAAACTACTTAAATGAAATAACTCAAGATGTTATCGCACCAATTCCTCAATAACTAATATTGATAATCTTCTTTAATAAGAGCATTCGTCCCGCCTGAAAGTCAATTGCTTATTTTAGAAACTGCCTCAACGGTTTTTTATCGAAATTTTGCCAATCAACAAGTTACTGATTCGGAGAATTGGATAGATTATTTTTTGGAACCCATCAAGGGGCAATTTTATCGAAAATATCCTAGTGGAGAATGGTTTGGAATTGAAGGGTATCGCTTATGGCCAACCGTATTTTTACAGGACGATGTACTGATTTCATTAGAACAGAAAACGAGCAGACAATCGGTCGCTTTCATGGACAAAAAAATCATTATTTCTGCAGGACATTGTTTAATCCAAGCGGGCCGGATTGTAATGGACGGGCAATTAAATGTCATTAGTCTCTATGGAGAAAAAGTAACAAGTCTGGGTAATCAGTCAATCGCTTTTACAAACGGAGAACGATTACAAGAAGTACAGGTGGGCTTGCATCATAAAAGGTTTTTATTTGAAGAAAGCGGAAAGCCTTATTTTATTAATGACGAATTAATCACTGATTATTTGGGGTCCATCCAATTAGAGATGCACACTTTTGAATTGTTTGCTAGTACTCAAAATAAATATGCGGTGCTCAATGATTCTTCCGATGTTTTTTGCTGTCAAGGTCAACCTGTTTTTTTATTAGCGAATACTTTCACAGAAATAAAAAATCAGCCGGTCGTTGCCTGTCAGCGTCAAGAAGAAGCTTTTATGATTTATCTAGACGGTAATCCATTGCAGTTACCAGGGCTACCCGATCAATTGATTGCATCTGTAGAAGCATCCATTTTTCAGGTCCACCAATCCAGTGTACGAAACATCCGAGCCAATGGAAAGTATACAGTCTATGACGAAAACGCAGATCAAATTTTCACTATTGATGGTCTGTCACCTGACCGCATTGCCGATCCCGAACATTATCATACAGAAGTTGGAATCGCCTATTTCGGAGAACGCCCAAAATTATATCTCAAAAAAGATCGTACCATTCTCCGACTACCTGATGGAACGGCCATCCGCGAGATCACCAGTGGACCCAATCAAAAACTACTCAACGCTAAAAATGAAAATGGGCATCCAGTGGTACTTGACGTCCGTAAAGGTTTTATCAACTTAACCCTCGCTACTGTTGCTCAAGAAGCCGTCGTTAAAGTTATTGACCAACCGCGTAAGATGGGATTGATCACCGTCCAGAACATCGCGCTAAAAACCCTTGGCGGACAAACAGACCGAGTTGTCAATCTGGACAAACCCGATTTGGAATTATTTACGTTACCCGATGATTTGACCAGTACCCTAGCGACCAACGCACCTTCCTTGTTTCAATCTTCTCTAGTACAACGAATCAATTTCTCAAATCCTATTGAAGTGGGAGATATGGTATTGCTCTCAGCAGATTTCATTGCTTATACTGAAGCCAGTTTTTCTGTATTAATCGATCAGATCACTGGAAGACCGCTTCATCTCGAAGGTGCCAATCATAAAATTGAACTGGTTACTGGTTTGTTGCCTGCTACTTTGAAAAAGGAATTTTTTATCGGCCATCACCGAATGATCAGCGCTCATACCTTGACGGAGGAATTACAAGCAAAGCAATTATTGTTTGCCCTTGACTCTCGTAAAACATGGTTGCCATTTCAGGATAATGTATTACCCGCTTTTAGTAAGCTGATTGATTTGAAAGGCACGACCACCACCTGGGGATACAGACTGTGTGAGATAGCGAATCGCAAAGGAAAACGAGAATTGGTAGCCATTGAAAATAAACCACCCTATCGGATTTTAGTGGAAAAAAATCGATCAGGAATGAAAATAAAATTAATTGACCGAAATGAACATAAATTGCGTACGCCGAAGGAGCAGAGTTTATTTTTGAAGCTTTTCATGAAAGATCCGGGCGTGTTAGTGGAAGTCGAATAAGGATCTGTTAAAGGAAAATTAGGAATATTGAATCAGGGTTATTCGAAAAATTTCAGAGGAGATTATTGAATATTGAGTCTGCTCCGAAAAGTGTTTTTCTCGCAGAGGTCGCAAAGACGCAGAGAATTTCTAACGTGTAAATCTTTTATCGCGAGGGTGTTATGCACATAATTTATTTTCAACTAATTTAAATTTTTCAATTATCTTACTTTTC
>CAYXQH010000903.1:0-2412 GCA_964467425.1 uncultured Saprospiraceae bacterium | reverse complement strand
GACTGATGTCAATCGGGCGAGAATCGGGACTATCACTTTTTTTGTTCACAAAAAACACACTTCATGACAACTATTATAGATACAGTAATCTTCGATCTCGGTGGCGTACTTATTGACTGGAACCCCGAACGGTTGTATAAAAAGATTTTTAAAGATCCGGAAGAAATGAAATATTTCCTGGCAGAAGTCTGTACTCCACATTGGAATGAAGAACAAGATGGTGGTCGTTTATTAGCGGACGCTACTGAAATCTTAGTAAAGCAGTTTCCAAAATATACTACAGAGATTGAAGCATTTTATGGACGATGGACAGAAATGCTGGGTGGAGCGATAGAAGGAACCGTAGACATTTTAAAAGAATTAAAAGCTGCAAAAACACATCGCATTTATGCTTTAACGAATTGGTCTGCAGAAACATTTCCTGTTGCATTGGAACGCTTTGATTTCCTTCAACTCTTTGAAGACATTCTGGTATCTGGTGTTGAAAAAATGAAAAAACCTGAGCAGCGTATTTATCAATTGACTCTTGACCGCTTTAAAATACATGGGCCAAATTCAGTATTCATAGATGACAACCTCCGAAACATAAAGGCATCGATCGAATGTGGTATTAATGGAATCCATTTTACTTCTCCAGAAAAACTCCGAGCAGATTTAAAAGAATATGGCGTACTGTAAGGCATGAAAAAAACATTAAAAATCATCCTGGTCATTTTTTTTATTTTGCTAATTCTTGGCGAGATAGTAAGCAGAATCTTCCCTGCACTTTTCGCTCCTCCTCCTCCTTACAACACCGCTTCATTAGACGACAAACTAGGTTGGAAACAAAAAGAGAACTATCAATTTGAAGGATTGCAACAAAGTCTTGATCAAGTAGAATATCCAGTAAAACTTTCGTTTTCAGAAAACGGGTTTCGAAAATTCTCTACTAAGGAAAAAGATTCTATTCCAAGACTTTTTATTATTGGTGATTCTTTTATACAGGCTATTGAAGTATCAGATGATAAAACGTTCTATCATTATTTAGAAAAAGATAATCACTTTGAAGTTTTTGCTTATGGAATGGCAGGGTATGGAACATTACAAGAAGCCATGATTATCGAAAATTATATTTCAGAAATAAACCCTGATATTGTACTCCTTCAATTTTGTTCAAATGATTTTATAGACAATAATTATGTTTTAGAAAAAGAAGCTATTTACAGAGTTGGATTACAACGACCTTACTTAGAAAAAAACGATCAAGTAGTGTATAAAAGTCCTCTAGGATTTATAGAACGGAACTTAGACAAATCTACTTTTTTAAAATTCCTAAATGGTAAGAGGTTACGTTTAAACAGTAAACTTGGTTTAAAAAAGAAAAACTCCAGCGAAGAAAAAATAGCCCTTCTAGAAAAAGAACATCAAGCTTATAATGCATCCATCATCACTACCACAAAAATTATTTCCGATATTAAAGCCATGGTTGGACCGACACGCCAATTGATACTGATGAATGCAGATGCTTTTGAACCCCAACAAAAACACATCGCTGAAATTTGCAAAAATTTATCCATTGATTACATCCCCTTTCCTAACCATAAAATGAATACATTAAAAAAAGAAAAAGAAGTTTTTACTTTAGATGGTTTTCACTGGAATGAAAATGGACATCAATTAATTGGAAAACATCTACTTAGTCACATCACACAATCAAAACGAAATGAAATCTAAAAACAAAGCCCCTTATCTAGATCTAAAATATGTCCGAAAACAATTTCCTGCTTTAAAAAAGAAATTTGTTTTTATGGATAATGCAGGTGGTTCGCAAACGCTTGGCACCGTAATGCATCGCATCACTGATTATCTCACAAACTACGATGTTCAATTGGGAGCCTCTTATGAAGTATCTGCAAAAGCTGGAAAAGTATTAAAAAATGCACACCAAAGCATTGCCGAATTAATCAACGCTAAACACCCGGAAGAAGTAGTCATAGGTCCTTCTACTACGATGCTTTTTAGAATTCTTAGTTTGACGATAAGTTCCAAATGGGGCAAAGGTGACGAAGTCATTGTTTCTAATTCTGATCATGAAGCCAATGTTTCCTGTTGGACAGACTTAAAGAAAAAGGGCATTAAAATCAAAGTTTGGAAAGTCAATAAAAAGACCTTGCAGTTTGAATTAGACGATCTTAAAAAATTACTTTCTAAAAAAACAAAGTTGGTGACGATGGTTCATACCTCCAACGTTTTAGGAACGATCAATCCAATTAAAAAAATCGCAAAGGTCGTTCATAGTGCTGGCGCTTTATTCGCTGTAGATGGTGTTGCATTAGCACCACATCGACAAATTGATGTTAGAAAATGGGATGTTGACTTTTATGTTTTAGTTGGTATAAAGTCTTTGGTCCACATCAGGCCGTACTTTACGGT
>CAYXQH010000902.1:0-2419 GCA_964467425.1 uncultured Saprospiraceae bacterium | reverse complement strand
TGAAAGGTCGTATCGGAATCGGAATCGCTCCCTCTGATGCCGATATAGTTTATGCCGTTTACGCAGCAAGCAGTGGTCCAATTGCTGGAGCATTTCGAAGTGATGATGGCGGAGAAAACTGGACTGAAATAAATACTGACGGTGTTGACAATGTTCCGTTCATGTGGTGGTTTGGAAAAGTGGTTGTACATCCGGAAAATCCAGACCGTCTCTACTATTTAAGCTTAAATGCATTTGAATCTCAAAATGCAGGAACATCATGGGATCCTATTTTATTCGGGCAACATGTTGATCAACATGATATTTTTATCCACCCAGCTAATCCAGCCTTAATAATTTCAGCAAATGATGGAGGAGTTTATAAAAGTGAAGACAATTTAGCATCCTTTTCTCAACTAAATAATTTACCGATTACTCAATTTTATGGGATTGAAATAGATGAATCTGCTCCTGATCGTCTTTACGGAGGGACACAGGATAATGGAACCAATAGGACGCTCACCGGAAACACAGATGATTGGGAAGAGATCTTCGGCGGCGACGGAATGCACCCAATGGTCAATCCACAGGATAATGCCATTGTCTACGCTGGCTTTCAAAATGGCTCTTTTTTTAAATCTGTAAACGGAGGGTTCAACTTTTCAAATGCGACAAATGGTATTTCATCAAGTGATCGAAAAAACTGGAATACTCCTAAAGCTTTTGACCCGAACAATCCTGAAATCATGTATTATGGTGCTAATAAATTATATAAATCTGAAGATGGTGCAGATAGCTGGGAAGTCATTAGTCCAGACCTGACCAATGGTTCAGGAGGTGGAAACTTAACCTATGGGACAATCATTTCTATTAGTGTTTCTCCACTTGATGGAAACGAAATCTGGGTTGGAACTGATGATGGAAATATTGCAGTCACAACTGATGGAGGAAATAACTGGGAAACCGTAACTGGAATTCCAGACCGATGGGTAACTAGAGTAAGCGCTCATCCTAATATTGCTGGTTACGCTTATGCTACCCTATCCGGATATAGATATGGCGCAGATATTGGTCAGGTTTTAAAAATAGAAAACCAAGGAAATGACTGGCAAGATATCTCCGGAGATTTACCAGACATTCCGGTCAACGATATCATTATTAATCCGGAGACGGAGGACCTTTATATTGCAACTGATGTTGGAGTATTCTACTCTTTTGATAATGGAGGAGTCTGGGAAGTTCTAGGTACTGGTTTACCTAATGTACCGGTTACTGATTTAGACTTTTATGCTCCTGAAAACAAATTGGTCGCAGGAACTTATGGAAGGTCTATGTACTCCATCAATGTAAGTGACCTTGTCAGTGTACAAGATTTAAATACTTTAAATTTGGAAATAAATCTTTACCCAAATCCATTTAAATCGACGAGTACGCTAGCATTTGATTTAAACACTCCATCGAATTTTAACGTAGCTATTTATACATCCGCAGGAGAACTAAAACAGACCTTGTTTTCTGGTCCACTTTCAGCAGGTAATCATAATTTCAACATTGATGGTTCAGGCTGGAGCCCCGGAGTATATTTTTGTAGGATTAAAAAAGAAACTGGACAACATCAATCTATTAAATTGCTACGAATTCAATAACAATAGTTAATACATTTGATTTGCGGAACCTTTTTTTAAAATAAATGGTATTGGAAATTGGAATATGGTTTGACTTATGAAAATGCAAAAGTAAATATATACTAGAATGAATAGAGCGTTTCCGATACTAGAATCAGATAGACTGCTTCTAAGACAGTTTAACTTGAATGACCTAAACAATGTTTTCAAAGGACTCTCCCACCCCGATATTATTAAGTATTATGGAATTAGTTTTGACTCTATGGAAGCAACTAAAACACAAATGAATTGGTTTCAGGACCTTGAAAAAAATGAAACCGGAATATGGTGGGCTATTTGTTCAAAAACAGATAACACCTTTTTAGGAGCTGGTGGATTAAATAATCTAAGCAAAGAAAATAAAAAAGCGGAAATTGGGTTTTGGCTTCTTCCAGATTTTTGGGGAAATGGATTTATGAAAGAAGGCATGGAATTAATTTTAAACTATTCTTTTGATGATTTAAACTTACATAGAATCGAAGGATTTGTAGAGGATGAAAATAAAAACTGTAAAAGAGGTTTAGCAAAACTCCATTTCGTTCACGAAGGTACCATGAGAGATTGCGAAGTGAAAAATGGGGAATTAATATCAGTGGACATCTATTCCAAAATAAGAACTGACATTAAGGACAAAATCTAAATATGATATCATGAAATAACTAGTATTAAAAACACCACTAACAAGCTGCATAGCCGCCACGTCTTCCATTCGGACGCTACGCCGTTTATACTAATCAGTACTTACAATCAAAAAACATAAAACCCGTTCTCAAAAA
>CAYXQH010000901.1:0-2425 GCA_964467425.1 uncultured Saprospiraceae bacterium | reverse complement strand
ACAAAGGTAATTCCATCTATTTGAAAAGAATGAACCTTTGCTCCAAACTCATATCGCTTCGATTCTTTTCCTCTTACAATAGGACGAATATATGGCTTAAATAAACTCACAATTCGATCTTTTATTTTAAAGTCTGGATCATCAAACTTAGCTTTTTGTTGAGTGTAAACAAGTCGAATATTTTCTAATCTAGTAAAATCCTTCTGGCTCAAAACAATGCCATGTTTGAACACTAAGTTATCCCATTCTTTAATGCCTTTGAGAAGAAAATAAAGTAATGAGCGAGTTCTTTTTTTTCGTAATCCTTTTGGCTTACGTTTATATTTTTGATAATTAAGAAAAGCCTGATGTTGCTCTTTTTGTTTTCGTCGTATCTTTTTTAATCCTAATTCCTTACAGCGATTATCAATCATTGACCAAATATTTTCACCACACTCCCACAGAAGTTTTACATCGGTCGGATAACGAAGATGAGATTCATAACAAGTAGCGTCCATCATCACAGCACTCGTATTATTCATATAAGGTTGCCAGAAAGTCGCTAAGGTTTTTTGGAAGTCACTGTAATTAATCTGATCAGCTAGGTAACGCCGCCAGCGACCAACATAATCTTGGTCTTTTATCCATTGACCAGCCTGAAGTCTGATTCCACAAAAATATTGCAGCACCCAATCTGAATTGAGTCGATCTATTAGTTTTGAATCGCTCAATTGTAAATAGGATTTTAATATTTGCAGCCCAATCCCTCCTTTTACATCCATCAATGGTGGCCTACCGGTTTTACTAGATGGAGGAAATTGTTTAGCTAGTTCAGCAAATGGAATAGATTGATATAATTGGCCTAATGGAGTCTCTAAGAATTTAATCCAACAAAGATCGCGGCCTTTTTGATCGGTGAAAAGTTGTAGTTCCAAATCTAATTTGGTTACTTGTGATTACGAATTTTTTGTATTCCCCCAATTTAGGCTTTTTTGTCCTTTTTTGGGGAATTTTTTTCCCAAAAAAAAGACCAACTACTTTGTAGTCAGCCTTTTATGTCTTTTCAGGGACGCCCTAAAAAAATAGGCAGTCGAAGCCAAGCAATAGGGCTCAGCCAATTGTTAGCCGACCGAAAGCCAAAATCACTAAATTGAGTGAAAGCTAATCGTCCGCCAACTATTACGCAAACGCCTTCCCAATCTTCTCTGCCAATTCCAGTCCAATATTACGTTGCGCTTCCTGTGTTGAACCACCGATATGAGGGGTCAAAGAAATTCTAGGGTGTGACAATAATTCTGTACGTGGTGTTGGCTCATTTTCAAAAACATCTAAGCCAGCTGCGGCAACCTTACCGCTTTCCAATGCTGCTAATAATGCATCCTCGTCCACCGTACCACCACGGGCACAGTTGACCAAAACAACCCCATCTTTCATTTTTGCAAATTCATCGTGAGATAAAACGTATTTACCCAAATTTGGAATGTGTAGCGAAATGAAATCACTGTGTGCTAGCATCTCGTCCATCGGTACCGTATTTAGGGTGACCGCTAAACCACCACGACCTCCGTAAAGATCAATCTCAATGGTGGCTTCTTTTCTACCTGGATCAACTGGTAATACATTCATTCCTAGTGCCAGCGCAATCTTGCCGGTCTCTTGACCGATATTTCCAAAACCGATAATTCCTAAAGTACGACCTCTTAGCTCCATTCCTTTGGAATAATTCTTTTTTAGACCTTTAAATTTGGTACCACCATCCTTTGGCATATTTCGATTCGCATCATGTAAAAAACGGGACAGTGTAAACATGTGTGCAAACGCTAGTTCCGCTACTGACGATGAGGAAGCCGCAGGGGTATTAATCACCGTAATGTTTTTACTTTTAGCGTGAGCTACATCTATATTATCCAACCCAACTCCACCACGCGCAATTACTTTTAGATTAGGACAATTATCAATCAGCTCTGTTCGAACCTTGGTTGCACTACGTACCACAATCGCATCGTAGGCAGGTAGTTTTTCCATCAGATCTTCCTGCGCTACTTTCTCAGTGTGTACTTCAAAACCAGCTGCTTCTAGTTTCGCTTTTCCATCGGGATGAATCCCGTCATTAATAAGAATCTTTTTCATAATACATTTTTTAAAAAAATTTTAGGTTTACCCTCCTTTCTTTAACAAGAAGGAAAAGTGAAGAACAAGAATATTATCTGGTTAGTATTAAAGAAATACAAAGAAAACCCTTTTTCATGAATCTACCTCATTTACGCTCGTCACTTTTTTGTAATTAACGAAAAAAAAACTAGACCCAGCGGCTAAGTATAGAAATACCAGCAGGGAACTAAAAAAGCTGATCGCTAAAAACCAAACATATCCTTTGGGTGCAAACCTAAAACGGACCTCTTGCGTCCCCGCGGCCAATTCTACTGCTAGCACTGGAGCATCAATG
>CAYXQH010000900.1:0-2425 GCA_964467425.1 uncultured Saprospiraceae bacterium | reverse complement strand
TGCTCCTGGTGTGAATCGTCTGAGCTTTACATAAAATATCATGATGAAGAATGGGGTGTCCCTGTCCATGACGATGACGAACTATTTGAAATGTTATGTCTTGAAGGAGCGCAGGCAGGTCTGAGCTGGATTACTGTTTTAAAGAAAAGAGCACATTACCGAAAAGTATTTGACCGATTTAATGCTAAAAAAATGGCCAAGTATACCGAAGCGAAACGTGCCAAATTATTAGCTGATCCGGGTATTATTCGGAATAAATTAAAAGTCAATGCTTTTATAGTCAATGCTCAATTATACCTCGATACTAAAAAAGAATTTGGATCTTTTGATCAATACATCTGGCAATTTGTAAATCACAAACCTATCATCAATAAATATAAAACGCTAAGTGCGGTACCTGCCAATACTCCCGAGAGTGATGCGATGTCCAAAGACCTGAAAAAGCGCGGATTCAAATTCGTTGGTTCCACCATTTGCTATGCTTTTATGCAAGCCTGTGGAATGGTCAATGATCATACAACAGCATGCTTTCGACACAAAGAAGTAAACAAATAACATTCTAGGTTCAAGAATTAAAACCTTCCTTTTTACAATAAAGGCTTTCCTAATTTAGTTAATTTTAGCGACGAGCAGTATTTCCTACAAAATCAATAATTCTATTGTAGCAACCTTTACTATTTATTCATCTCTCAGAAAACCTGTCTATGAAAAAAGCGATGTTTATTCTGCTACCAGTACTGCTATGCCTATCTTCCACCATTCAAGCGACAATCACGGATCAAATAAGTGGTGATACAATCATTCAAGATTATCATTTTGCTGATAAAATAAAAGCTACAAAAACAGAAGGGCTCATTCGTTTGAAAGTTACTGACTTCAGAAAAACGAACCTGGCAAATCTTCCAGTCTGGGTACACGATAAACGAGGAAAATATTGGCAGGGAACGACAGATAAAAACGGGGAAGTATTTTTCCTTCTACCCATCAATAAATCCTATCAGGTAAACCTCCAGGAGGAAGAAAACTATCGCAAGTTTTCCATTCCAAAAACAGCAAAATATTTCAAGACGGTAAAAGTGGTTTTAATCAGTGCAAAATTTAATGAGACTGAAAGAAACGATACGATTTTTCAAAATCTAAGTCCTGGTATGATGCCTACTGCATCCAGGGTCCTCGTGAAAATTAAAATTGAAGACCTCAAGGGAAAGCCATTGAAAGGAGAAGAATTATTTTATGAAAGTCAAAACTCAAAAAAGGTCTACTTTTCTTCAACCGATGAAAACGGGCGAAGTGCTTTAATGCTACCAAAAGGGGACACATACTGCATTCATTCTTATGCTTTCACCAATATAACTTGTAAAGAACTGGAAAAAAGCAATACTTCCCGTACAAGCCGTTTCGAATTTAAAACGATCAGCACTATCGAATTTAAACGGAGAAAAGCCGAACGTAGAAAGCTCCTTGCTCAAAGGGATTCGATGCTTAGAATACAGCGACTACAAGATTCTATTTCATTGGCGAGACAAGAACATCAAAATTTCTATTTACATCATCGATATAAAAACACCGATTTTAAATTGATTGAGAATAGTATCAAAAAACTAGTTCGTCAAGATCAAAAAGCATTAGCTTCTAATCAAAACCATTATGCTGAAATTGGGGATGAAATTAAATCGATGTTTTATCGAAATAAGGACCAATGGAAGAAAAAAAGAATCATAGCCAATATTGATTGTAGCATGTATAGATACATCGACGAATTAATGGTTTGGAATTATTCTAATCTTGATGAACAATCCAATAATAAATATTGGCTATTTAATGGTTTCAATTATCAGGAAAGTAACGAGCATGAAGGTGATTCTCGACGTGGTATTTTTTACGTCCCAGAGAATAATGTCAAAGGCTTTTTCAATACGATAGATAAAATTGTAAACTTTAGTTGCAGAGGTAGTCGTCTCGAAAATGTGGTAGAAGCATTAATACTAGGTGCAGAAGGAAAATCCTCAGAGGAAGACCTTATCTTCATTGCAGATAATTATAGTGATGTGAGTGATCTCGATAAAATCAAAGGATTAAAAGTCCCTGTTCATGTTTTGCTCACTGCTTCCAGACATGGGGTGAATGAGCATTATTTGGAAATCGCTTATCATTCTGGCGGCTCTATCCATACCAATACAGAAGATATAAATGCTTCAACATTGAAAAATTTAGCCAACGGAGATCTTTTAAAAATCGGTCAGCATCAATACGCTTTTTATAAAGGAAAATTTATTCAGAAATCATAGAGACCTAATCTAAGCGCATGAAATCAATATCCATCACCTTTTTTGTTTTCTTAGCATTAATAAATTATGTGTTTGGACAAAACGAAACGTTTACAGATTCCAGAGATGGAACGGTTTATAATATTATAAAAATCGAG
>CAYXQH010000899.1:0-2437 GCA_964467425.1 uncultured Saprospiraceae bacterium | reverse complement strand
TGCCGAATTAGCAACTTTTCTATCCATAATTTTTCGACCATCCAAACCATAAACGGTTATCAAATTCACACCATTCAGATTTTTTAAATGTAAAAAGTCTTGCGTCGGATTGGGATAAATTATTGTTTGATTGGCAATTTCATTTTCATCAACTGCAACCGTTGAACTTCCATAAAATTCAATTTCTCCGATGGCACTCCAGACACTTGTTCGGGTATCTCCAGCAGTATTATATCTTCCAAAACCGAGCATTTTCACATAACGCGCTTCTGGAATACTCACTTCATATTGATTAAAATCAGTCGTATTGGTTGCCGTGAATAACAAGTCTCCAGAAGTCGGCAACACTCTCGAAAAATCTGAATCATCCGTTCCCGTGGTGGATACCAAAACTTGATATCCAAAAGGATCTGATTTGTTAGTGGTGGTGAATTGGATTAAATCAATTCTGGCAGTGCTACCCATATCATAAATAATAAATTCTCCATCACCTCTGAAATCTCCACTTACGACATCACCATCATCGGCAGCCCAAACGGTGCCATTGTCTTTGTCTAAAGTGTTATCTGCATAATTAAATTTATCCGTTCCATTGACTTCTTCTTTTGAAAAGGAGTGGACGGTAACTCTATCGCCAGGTGCACCAGTTCCTATATTTATGAGGTCGTACAAGTCGGTTAAATCTGCCCCTGCTTGCGTAACGGTTAATGTTCTAACAATATCATCTCCTCCTGGATCTTGTGTAAATGTTACTGTACCAACTCTACTCGTAACATCTCGATTTTCTGCCACTGTAACAGAAACGGTCGCAGCTCCAGTACCCGAATTTGTATCAATAGAAATCCAAGGATCATTTGACTCAGCAGTCCAACTGACGTTGGCATTCACAGAAACATTTGCGCTCGACGCACGAGACGAAAACGGTGGCAAACTACTAACCGTCAATAAATCATCGATAACAATCGTACAATCACCATCATTAATATTTGCACCTAAATTATCTAAAAAGCAAGCACCAATACCGTATCCAACCATCTCATCCGTATATCACCCATTTTCATTTGTGTCATCAATAGTTTTTATGCTTCTGACTTCCAGCTAATAGAATTCCTCTTCATCAAGTGCATCTTCTCTTATGAGATCCAAGGTGATCTATTCATCATCAGAGTCATTGTTAACAATGTCCTCCCTCACAGTGTTTTCACATTGTCCACCATGGCATTTGCAGAGAGGGGTGCAAGGCAGACAATTGGTGGAGCAGCTACATCGTCTTGTGCAACCTGTTTTGCAGCCACATTTGACGAGCTCGATTACGGCCCGTGGAGCAGGGGGAGCAAGGCATCTAACTGGAACATACATTCTGTCTTGTAAAGTCCATCCATTCTCTTCAATTGGAGGAAGCTCAGGACAATTGGTGTGATAGGATTTGTCCCGCATTGTGATGTAGTTGGCACGCAATATGTGAGGTAGCAATGACGATCGAGTCGGCGGTAACATCTCACCTTCCAAATTTTTTGTTTGGAAGAGTGTCCACCGAAGTGATGGAAGGGTTGTTGGGCCTCTTGAACAATAAACACTGCACACAAAATGCTCCAAAGCCTTAACCAGTGCTGGTAGCTGACCATTGACTAGCTCAGCAGGAATGGAACCTTCTCCAAGCTCCTTGAAGCAGGAAATGGCAGGATCATCATCATCAAGCTTCATGTAGGCATTTATCCAAGTCTTCTTGGAGATTCCAACAAATTTCCCACCCCAGTCAGCTCCTGAGAAGTTGTGGAATCCAATGATGCCTTGACATTTGGGAAAACCAATGGTTTGAACACGCTCAAATATGTCTATCTGCCGCTTCTTTGTACCCTTGCCAGTTTCAAATTTCAGAGCAGTAGGAGCTGTTATACGTCTATTGGATACCAGATCTAACAACAGCAAGAGGACGTCGGTATCAGGTGACCAGACACATATCTTTCGCATTGGACCACCTGCAGCAGATGCCAAGACCTGATTAGGGATGAGAGTGTCTGCCTCTTCATGATTGTGTTCCTCTTCAAAATCATGTCCCCTGATGATGTTGTCATAAACTACAACTAGGTGGAAAGAACTGCCTCCTGGAAATTTGTCAAGGAGTCCCTGTCCCAACAGTTTCGTCAATTTCCTCTTGGTAGACGATGCAGATAACAGTTCCTTGATTGACATGGTAAGCTTCATTTCAGGATGGACTTCATATTCTACAGAGGTCGTTGCTCTCTTTTGCCTGGTTTTATTCTTAAGTGACTGATCCATGTATCGATCGAACACAACCCGACCTTCTTTGTAGCCAGCCATCATATTTTCAATTCGTTTGTTGAATTCATCCTGAAGATTCAATAGCTTTAGCATGGTTGGGTTTTTTTTGATACTCTGAAGTACACCCATTGCATCAACTATCAACACATTGATT
>CAYXQH010000898.1:0-2438 GCA_964467425.1 uncultured Saprospiraceae bacterium | reverse complement strand
CCTCCCCAACCATCAGGATGATTTGCAGAAAAGTATAAAGTACCTCCATCATCTGAAATAGAAGGGTCGCCATAATTGACTGTTTCTTCTTCAAAAAGTTTTAACTTTTCAGGTGCAGACCAACTTCCATTATCGAAAGTACTGCGCATGATAAAGCAATAAGTGTCGGTATATTTATCGCTGTTTGAACAACGAGTGAAAAACATTTCATTATAATCTTCTGTGAAACTTACGGTACCTTCATTGTCAGACGTATTAATCGATGATTCAAAAGATTCAACGCTGTTAGATTGTGTATTTACTATAAACAAATCAGAGAAATTTGACCCAGTCCAATTATAGGTTTCGTCTCCGACACTAGATGTTCGATCGGAAGTGAAAACTAAAAAGTCATCCTGATAAATACTTGGTGCGTAATCTGAAGTAGAGGTATTAAAATCTGCAATATTGATAGTATATGCTTCATTTTTATTCGCATCAGCCCAATCCATGGCTAATTTACAAGCCGTGATTTCTCTCCGATATTCATAAGGACTTCCTATTTCTATTCCCAGGTTTTTAAAAGCTTCCATGGCTTCCTTATACTGCTCATTTTTTTTAAGACCGTAAGCATAGCCTTTTAAAGCATCAACACCATAACCGTCTTCGTATGAAGTAAGAAACCATTCTATTGCATTTTTATTTTGATTGGTTTGAACATAAGAGTCTGCAATTAAATACGCGAACTTCCCTTTTTCCACACGGCTACTTGCTTTCTGATGTTCTTTTTTAAGCATAGGTATAGCAACAGAATATTGCTTTTGTTGATGGGCGGTTGTACCATCTTTTATTTTTTGAACATAAGTACAGCTAAAAATCAGAAGGGATAAAAGTAAGGTAGTGGAGAGTATTTTAGTCATAAGCTTTGATTCATAGAAACGGGTTAAAACTTGGAAATTTAACGTTTTTACAGGGACCTTTGTTGCATATTAAGAAAAGTAGGAATAATTAAGGAGATTTAGAAAGGATAGTAGGAAAAAGGAAGAAAAGAAGGGTTGATTTGACTTAGGGGCAAAAAAAAAGTCAATGTTTGAGGACACTGACTTAGGAAACGAATCTTACAATTTTTAACCAAAACTTACATTTAGGATAGTTGCAAGCACTATGCCAAAAGGGGGCTGAACCTATTAATCTTTATAAAAAAGTGGAATTTAACAATAGTGAGAAGGATTGATTTGGCTTAGGGGCAAAAAAAAAAGTCAATGTTTGAGGACACTGACTTAGGAAACGAATCTTACAATTTTTAACCAAAACTTACATTTAGAATATTTGCAAGCACTGTGCCAAAAGGCAGGGTGCCTTTATTTTTAACAAATATTAAAAAATGTAATAAGACTAAGGTTGGGAATAAGAAAAGCCCCTTCCCGAAATTCGGAAAGGAGCTTTTTTATGTTTTAAAAGTAATTCGACGCTTAAGCTTTCGCTCGAGAGAAGCTACTTTTCTTCTTCGTTTCTCTAGGTTTCAATTCTTCTGTAAAGTCGGACATAATAGGTGTCGCGATAAAAACGGAAGAATAAGTTCCTACTAGTACACCAATCAATAAGGCGAATGCAAATCCTTTGATACTTCCACCACCAAAGATGAAAAGAATCAGAATTACAAAAAGTGTGGTCAAGGAAGTAATAATCGTCCTACTGACCGTACTATTGATCGCTTTATTAATGATTTCTTTTTTACTCAGTTTCGTATAATTATTCATAAACTCCCTGACCCTATCGAATACAACCACCGTATCATTAATCGAGTATCCAATTACGGTCAAAATGGCCGCAATGAATGCTTGATCGATTTCCATCGAGAATGGCAATATACCATGCAGTAAAGAGAATATTCCTAAAACGAAAAGTACATCGTGGAAAAGTGCCGCAACCGCACCGAGACTATATTGCCATTTGCTAAATCGAATAAAGATATAAGCAAAGATCAATAAGAGCGCGAAAACTGTTGCCCAGAGTGAACTGGTTTTTATATCATCAGCAATGGTAGGCCCTACCTTACTGGAGTTATTGACATAAGTACCAACACCATCCGGATTTTTGAAATTATCATAATCCAGATTTCCTCCGAGTGCAGAATTAACACCAGTAAATAAAGCTCGCATGACTAAGGAGTCTGCGCCTTCTGGTTTTTCCTTGATTAAGTGACTGGTTGTAACATTAAATGCATTTTCTGTACTTACTGCTTTTACTACCGTTGATGCATTTTCAAAAGTAGTGGTTAAAGCATTTCGAATGGCATCTGCATCGGTGTTGATATCTTCAGCAATTTGGATATTATAAGAGTATCCTCCTTTGAAGTCAACGCCTAACTCAAATCCACGCATTACCATAGAACCAATACCTAAAACAATCACAGCTAAGGAGAATACATAAGCGATCTTACGTTTTCCTAACCAGTC
>CAYXQH010000897.1:0-2440 GCA_964467425.1 uncultured Saprospiraceae bacterium | reverse complement strand
GTACCATTTATTTTAAAATCTACCAGGTCGGAAATACCAATGACGTAATTGATTTTTCTTTGATCAACTAAAGTTCCGTCCTTATAAAGTCGGGTTGTATTTTTCTTTTTTATAAAAACATAATGATGCCACTTCAAATCGTCCACTCGAGTGCCCACATTACAACTCACCCTCGGTCTTTCGGTCTCATAAACTTCCATGCTGATTTTCCGAGAAGCACGTATATCAAACATGTTGACGCCTTTGCAAATATGTCGCTTCCCCATGATTGATCTGGACATTTTTTCAGGGTCATCAGACTTGAACATAAAACTAATGGTAAAATCTCTAGCCGCTTTTAGATGATTATTTATTGGACCGGAAAAAGTAATAGAATGATTTCCGCCATCAAAATAAAGCGCATCGCCTATCACACCTGGGGCTATTATAGGATTACCTTGGATGGTGCCATCTCCGCCGATCTGAGTCAAGTCGACGGCTATGCCATTATCAAATGGATAATGAGCAATTAGATTTCCGGGTTGAGCAAATAGAGAAATAGATAAAAGTGAAAACAGGGAAAGGGTGATTAAATTTTTCATAGCTAGTAAATTTTTAAATAGAAAACACGTCCCATAAAGATATTATGCTTTAGTCATTTAATCATGCTTCAAAAGTTAAAGGAAATATAGGAAAATGTTAAAGTCTTAAAATTGTGTTCTAATACTTAAGTGTCAGATAATTTGTTTTTGAAAATTTCACCCATTCGGGTGGAAGATATAGCTTTCATTGCGGTTAATTTTGTGATCCTAATTTTAAATTAACTACAAAAAACCAAAATCATGAAAACCTTTTTCAAAGCATTCTTTTTTCTTACCGTATTATTATTTTCAATTGGATCAGTTGATGCGACCACAATTACCTGGCTTGGAGGGAATGGCGCTTGGGAAGATTCAGGCGAATGGGATACAGGGACGGTGCCTAGTTTTGGAGACGATGTTATTATTCCATCAGGATATGTCCGGATTTATAATGGGGATTCTCAATTTGCCAGAAGTATAGAAGTACAAGCTTCCGGAAGACTTTATATTTATAATGGAGGAGCATTGGAAGTAAGTGGTGCTGTAAATAATGACGGTTTGCATAATATGGGTAGAGTTTACGTCTATGGAGATTTGGCAATTAACAGTATCACACAAACCAGCACAGCTTTTAGTGCTAATGCCATCAATAACGAAGGCAGAATCTATACCTATTCTAGTTGTGAAATCAATATTAAATACATTGATGATATTGCTATTGATAATGCTGCTGCATTTTCCTATTTTAGACATAGAGGACGTTTATGGATATACGATGTAGAAGATGTTGCAATTTATAATAGGGATCGATTTTACAATTCCGGGAGTGTTGATGTTGAAGAATCAGGAGAATCTTCAGGATACTTAATCGTGAATAGCGATCATTTTAGAAATTATAGCTCAGGAACAATTTCGCTAGTCTCAGATATTTATGGCGGTATTTCTAATAATTCGTCTGGAGCTAATTTTAGGAATTATGGAGAAATCAGTATTTACAATCCAGATGTTGGTATTAATAATTCAGGGGATTTTTATAATTATGCTGACGGAGATATTGATATTGAAAATGGATCCATAGGTTATTATAATCGAAGTGCTGGAACAATAACGAATGAGGGTTCTTCAACAGTAAGACATTCTTTTGCTGGTCTATATAATTTTGGTAAACTTATTAACATGGGTTTCTTTTCGGTTTGGTATTCTGATAATAATGGAGCTATTCGAAATTTTGTAGGTGGAGAAATTGACAATTATGATGATATCTATTTAAGTGGAGACGGATATAGAGATCTTGATAATGATGGCGAATTTAATAATCATGAGGGAGCTATTTTTGAATTTAATAAAGTCATAGATATGAGTGCTACAGGGAGTCTGTCTAATTACGGCTTTATAGCTTGCCATTCTTCTAACAACCATATCATAAGCGGATCAATCGGAAATAAAGGAGTGATTGACGATAATCATGGAACACTTCAGAGTCATATCAGCAATGATAGAATTGTAGTGGCTCCAGTTATGGGACCCATGTCCGAAGGAGTGCCTTTTCCAAATCCAATTGATCTTGCTTCCTCTACTGGCTTTACGATAGGAACCTGGAAAGTATCCCAGACGGGAGCTAGTGCAGGAACTTATAATGAAGCTACCAATGAGTTTACACCAAATGCAGCGGCTATCGGTATTTCAACGATATACATTGATATAGAAAATATTGCCAGTGGGTATTCTCGGAACTTTAGCCTTGAAATCGATGGAGGTATTCTACCTATGCCGCAAAATAATGCGCCTGGTTTTTCTCAAAGTACTACTACGGATAATGTCTTGATAACAGAAAACGATGTAGCGATGTTTCCAAACCCGACAACTGGAAACGTTCAATT
>CAYXQH010000896.1:0-2444 GCA_964467425.1 uncultured Saprospiraceae bacterium | reverse complement strand
TATAAAATTAGTTTATTAATTTATTTTAACTCAATGAATATCAATACTTTAAAGCTCTATAATTTTTCAAAAAGCGCCTTCATTGTTTTCAAATGATGACCAGTATGAAAGACCGTAAAAAAAAGCATTTCCCGAAGTGTGATTTTCCCTATAGCCGGATGTGGAATCTGATAAATATCTAAGTCTTTTTCAGACCAATTGGGGATTCGTTCTTCAAATTTTCTTCCAATCATTTTCCAATTATCCAGCAATTCTTCTCTTTTCCAGCTTTTATTAGGATCTGGTGAAAATTTAGCCGAAGCTTTTACACCTGTACTTAGCACATCTTTATACTGACCAAATAAGTCTTCGTAGGTCTTAGAGCCATTTTTGGCTTTTCCCATTAACCCTAATTTGAATTTTGACATTTTCAAAACAGAAGCAACTCCCTTTGAAGAGAGAATCAAATGTTCTAGCTGTCCAGAAGGTGACCAGCGATGATCTGGTGAAAAAGTAAACATACTTTCATCAAGGCTTTCAATGTATTCCACTATTCCGGCATAAGCATTTTTCATTTCCAGAATAATAGCTTCTTTGTTTTCGTTGATCGGTGAAGGATTCATCTTTTTTTATTTAAAAATATACCGATCGGTTTATTTTTCCAAATTATTCCAAGTATTTAACATTTGAGAACAATGACTTTCTGATTTAAATGATAGTTTGTACTGCAATAAATACTAAAATCTTATTGGTCAAATTGTTTACGATTATTACCTTTGGGCAATGGGAAAAACACACATCGCCTATCTGCTCACCGGGAGTAACCTAGGAGATCGGTTTGATCTACTGAATCAAGCCCATCAGCATGTTAGTAAAAGAGCTGGCGAAGTAGTAGCCACTTCTGGTTTTTATGAGACAAAAGCCTGGGGTAAAGAAGATCAGCCTGATTTTTTAAACCAGGCTTTGCAAATTAAAACAGAACTCCCTCCTACCGAATTACTGGATATTCTAAAAAGCATAGAGAAAGATCTTGGGCGAATCAAAAATGAAAAATGGGATTCTAGAACCATTGACATTGATATTTTATTCTATGAAGACTCCATCATTCAGCTGCCGAACTTAACGATACCGCATGCTCTTTTACATGAGCGAAACTTTACGCTCATCCCGCTCATGGAGATTGCTGGAGAATTTGAACATCCAGTATTAAAAAAATCAATTGAAACATTATATTGGGAATCGAAAGACCCATTAGAGGTATATCTGGTAGAAACTATATGAATAAACCATCATTTCCATATCAATACATTGCCATTGAAGGCAACATCGGAGCGGGAAAAACAACGCTTTGCAAAATGCTGGAAGAAGACCTTAATTGTCGTTTAATTCTCGAGCAATTCGCAGATAATCCTTTTCTTCCTTTTTTTTATGAAAATCAGGAACGATATGCTTTTCCGGTAGAGTTGTTTTTTATGACGGAACGCCATAAGCAACTTCAGGAAAACTTAGCCCAAAAAAATCTCTTTAAAGAATTGATTGTTGCGGATTATTTCTTTTTAAAAACCTTACTCTTTGCAAAAAACAATCTAAGTGAAGAAGAGAACAGGTTATTTCAACGCTTATTTCATATCCTTAATTCTACTTTTCCAAAACCAGAATTATTAGTTTATCTGCATCGTTCGGTTGACAATTTGTTGACCAATATAAAATCCAGAGGAAGAGCTTATGAACAGGAAATTAGCGAATCCTATCTTTTAGATATTCAAAACACCTACTTCGAATATTTTAAGACGGAAAAGAATGTCCCTATCCTAATCATTGACGTTGATGAAATTAACTTTTTAACAAGCAAGGAACATTATCAGATGATTGTTGAAGCCTTTGGAAAGAAATATAACCCAGGTGTCCATCATTTGAGTTTTGTAAGTTAAAATAAATTATTCCTCACTCATCAGTTTATCCAGAAAATCTAAAATCATTTCATCCAGATTGCCGGAAGCTTGCAAGTCTCCCATCATTCCATACATAGCTGCAGAACGTTTGCCTCCAACATCGGAGTACTTTGCCGCTAGTTTCTGAAATTTTTCAAAAGTAGAATCTGGCAATATTTTACTCAGGCCTTTTACGGTATTAACTTGTAACTTATTTGAAAATTTATTGAGCGACATTTTTTTAGCTTTGGCTACCGCTAAACGTAAGTCTTTTAGAAAGAAATCAACTGATTTTTCATGGGCAGGTGTCAAGGTTAGATGCAAACTTGCAGGATTTTGTTGCCGATCAATCAACCAGCCCATTACCGAAAGTTCATCGCCCACTTCGTAGATATTTAATTCATCCGAACCAAGACACAGAATACTCATGTCTGGATTCCCTATTATTTTCAGTGATGGAATATCTTCCAGGGTTTCTAAAACTTTAGCTTTTACAGCAAGTGTGCGCTGCACTAAATCAACATAGCCTTCTTT
>CAYXQH010000895.1:0-2453 GCA_964467425.1 uncultured Saprospiraceae bacterium | reverse complement strand
GCCATCCACCCCATCTTATTTTGGACGACTTCGGCCTCACGTCAGAGTCCTTGATTAGGCGAATTTAAGCCGCTCGTCTAACGCCCGCTTTGGGGGCATAAGCGGACAAAAGATGATTTCAATCACTACTCAGAATACTGTAGAATCTTAAAAATGAACTGGAGCCCGTCGATTGCTGTTATCTTCATATTCGTTGCCTTGACTACTTTGCTGCAATGGCTTCTATTTCGATCTTCCATTGAGGTTCTAACAGTTGGCAACAAATCGTAGTCAAAGACACTCTGTGATCTCCCATAAACTTTTTTCTTATTTTCATGTTGGGTTCGTCATAAGACGGATCGGCCAAATAAAATCGTAGTTGAATTAAATTTTTGAAGTCCATATCCGCCGACTTCAGGATTAAGCCAATATATGCCCATATAAGCTCTGCCTGATCTTCGAAGGAGCTTGGCATTGTTTGACCGTCGGAGAGGAATCCATTCAGACCGCTTAAAAATAGCAGTCTTGTATCGGCAGACACCTCAACACCGTGGTGGTGGTTTTGGTATTGAGGGAATAATTGCGGGGGATTGTGTGGCCTGATGGTCATATTGAATCCTTAATGTTTACGATTTCGAGTTCAGCGTATCGACTTAATTTTGCATGGCAAGAGAAGATCAATATCTGTCTTAAAACAAAGAAATCTAATGTCTGCACTTGAGCGACTATGGCCTCACGCTAGAGACTATTTTGGGATGATCTTAAAACGCTCGTCTCATGTTTGGTAGGGGCAATATACTACTACGATAAAACTAATTGAGGGAATTCAGACCGAATGTATTCCCCTCTGTATCTTGACATATACTGACCCATCCAAACTCGCCAATTGAAAACTTTGGCCTTAGTATCTTTCCACCAAATTGCGTGACACGTAATTCCTCTTTTGAGCAATCATCGACACTAAAATATAGTAATGCCCCTCCGGTCCCAGGAACTGAGTGCTTTGACTTCACCAGAGCCCCAGATGCACCATATTTTGTCATATCTGCTGGAAAACTCATCATTTGAGTTTCGCCAGTTGGATCCTCCATAATTTCCAGTTTGTTTTGAAATACGGCTTCATAAAATTTTGAAGCTCTATTTATGTCCGTGACGTAAAGGTCGAACCAACCGATTGCGTTTGTTTTAGTCATCTCAAGCTCCTTTAGAGATAAGTTTTGATCAAACTATCCCAATTAGAACGTTAGATATTGTAGAAATCAGACATCAAACTCGTTGAAATATTCTCCTGGTGTGTAGCCTATGATTTTCCGGAATGAGTGTATGAAGTGAGACTGGTCTGCATAATAATATAAATAATCTTCCCGGAATGACTTCTGTATGCGCAGGACTTTCAAAAAATCATGAGGTGAAAATCCGGTACTGCTTTTAATTTTTCTTTGTAACTGACGCGGAGAGAGACCCGCGATTTCTGCCATTGCAATTACGCTGTTTATTGAGTCCAGATTTGCTAGAATTTTTCCGGTGATAGGATTTAAAGTGATTATGTTAGTTGCAATAAGCTTCTCTACAAAATTTGAAAATGTTTTTTGTTTCTGACTGAAATTTTGATTTACGAGAGTTTCATTGACCTGTTCCAGATCCAAATTACCTGTGTAGGGAGTGTCAACTAAAGCGCTTTGAAGGTCTTCGTGTCTCCCTTGCCAAGCCCCAGGCAATAACTGAATTCCTGTGAAATGAAATTCTTTGCCGAGGTCTAAAACAATAGCTTCCGTTTTAATAGCAGTAACCCCGGTAATTTGTGGGTTTTTCTGATCAAACAATATGTTGACACAAGCATCAGGAATGACGTGATATTGAAAGTTGTCTGTCAAAGGCGAGATCGACTTTAACTCCCAATAACAATGGACAAAATTTCCTAGATGAGATGGAGGTTCGACCTCCATGTATGTCACCAATTTGGATGACTTTTTTATGCCGTCTTTTATTGGTTTATAGGTCATTAGAAATACTATAATTGCACATAAAGTATGCGTTGGTCCGCTCTATAAATTGCAAAGATGAACACGCCGATCAGGTTACTAATAAAAGCGCCAATCTTAGAGTCATCGCCAGCAAAACTATAACACCGATTCCAAAAGCAAAAAACCGCTTTAGGGGATGGTTTTGGCCTAAGTGAATAAACGAATGCACAAGACGTGTGGCGACATAAATCCAAGCCAAAATAATAAAAGCACTATCGACATTTTCGGTCACGTAAATCACGGTCACGATGAGGTAAAATAAGACCGGCATTGTCATGAGGTTATCGTAATGATTGCTCATTTTTAGCATTGTGTCGGGCATATTTTGTTTATTGCGATAGACTTTGAAAATACGATAATCAACGGCTCCTGATCTAGCTGCTTTCAACCGCGTTATTCCCATAATAGCCGTAAAAACTAACGTCCCTAGGATTAGAGTTATTACTGGAA
>CAYXQH010000894.1:0-2455 GCA_964467425.1 uncultured Saprospiraceae bacterium | reverse complement strand
TTCTATTCTACTTTTGGACATGGGGCATATCAAGTATACATGTTTTTGACCTTTCTTTTAACAATAAAAATGCAAATGAAATTAAAATCGAAAAACTAAAACATAATGCGGTAAATGATATTTTTAACAATAAAAATATTGATGCTGTTAAGTGGAAAGATAATCATGAAAATGCTTTTCGTAACCATGTTGTTAATAGTAAAGAAAAAGAAACAATTAGTGATAATGAAATAATTGATAAACCAGCAGACAAATTGACTTCAAATATAGTCGTCAATGGAATCACCTGTAGTAGTTATCAATTTTCAGGTAATTTGAAAGGTACAAGAGACAGAGGCGCAGCTAATAATGATCTGAATCGTGATTTTGTATTTGGAGATGGTTACGCTTTCAAAGTAGACTTTGATAATTTGACAGAAGTGGTGATAGAAACGACGATTGGAGATGCCCTTATTGCACGAGTAGGTACAGTAACAGTAGATGGGATAGCCAAATCAATCAATACCAATGCTAACAATTTTCAAACAGTTACACATACTCCTACTCTAAGTAATTCTTATACGATTGATCTTATCGGATTTGATTTAACTGTAAATTCTATCGTATTCAAAACGCCTAGCGGTGATCTTATTGCTGGTTTTGATTTTGGTACTGCCACGAGCGTAGTATCTCCTGATTATATCGGTGTTGATGATTCTGTTACTAGCGCAACTGCCTGCCCTAGTTTAGTATGTGATGAAGAAATATGTGGAAATGGAATAGATGATGATGGAGATGGGTTGATTGATCAATTAGACGATGATTGCTGTTCTTTCCCTGCAACTATTACCACCCAAGCAGAAGATGTGACCACTAATGGGGGAGTAGCAATAAGAAGTGATAATGCAGGTTTCAATGGTATTGGTTATGCAGACTACCCTGGAAGTCAAGGGAGTGGAGTGAATCTTTCATGGTCTGAAAATGTATCTTCAGGAGGTAATTTTTATCTGACCATCAGATATGCACTTAACGGGACTACTTCAGCAAGACCGCTCAATTTATATGTCAACGGAGTGCTTAGTTCGACCTTTAATCTTACAGGTACAGGAGGATGGTCAAGCTATCAAACCGTTACAAATACAGTTACTTTAATTACTGGAATCAACAACTTTGTATTGGCAGCAGATGCCGGTTCTGTTGGGCCTAATGTTGATGAAATGATGCTTACCCTTTGTGGAGTAGAAATTTGTGACAACGGAATTGATGATGATGGAGATGGACTTACAGATTGCAATGATTCAGATTGTGTCGTGTCAAGTGTAGGTTCTATTGCTGGTAACGAGATAGATTGTGGGGCTTATAACCCAAGTCAAATTAACAATACCGGAGATGCCATCGGTTTTGGAACAATTCAATATCAATGGCAAACTTCTACAGATGGTGTGATGTGGGCAGATTTCTCAGCTGCCACTTTGAAAAATTTTGATCCACCGACTGTTTCACAAACCACCTACTACAGAAGGGGAGCGAGAAATGAATTTTGTATGACTTGGTCCTATTCCGGTGTAGTAATTAAAGAAGTGGTATTTAATTTTACAAATGCAGGCCAACTTATTGGTACGGAGTCAGGATGTGATGCTTATAATCCAAGTGCAATAACGACGACCAATCCATCAGGAGGAAGTGGCGGAACAACCAGTTACCAATGGCAATATAGAAATGATGGCGGTTCTTGGAACAATATTTCAGGAGCAACCAATGCGGATTATGATCCACCCTTAATTTCGAAAACCACTGAATATAGAAGAGGGGTGAGAAGATCACCTTGTACTAATTTTGTTTTTTCAAACATTATAGAAAAAGAGGTTTTGGGAGGAAGCGGAGCGAATATCAATAATTTCCCTAATGGAAATTTATGTTCAAATGTAAAGTATGATTTTGCTGCTCAAGATGCAGGAGCAGGCATAATTCATACTTGGAATTTTGGGCCATACGCTTCTCAAGCCAATGCAACAGGTACAGGTGTGCATCAGGTTTCTTTTGATGTTCCCAAAACAACTCCTTCTACCGATGTGCCAGTCGAGTTGATAATAACAGACAATGGTTGTGAAATTAGAGATACTGTAGATGTGACCGTTTTTGCTGGCATAGATACCAATTCAATCTCGGTGGTTAATCCTTCTACTTGTATTACCCCAAATGGTAATATCACGATTGATGCAGATTATTATGCTGGAAATAATATCGAAGTGAGTATTGATGGAGGAACGACTTGGGGGGCTATTAATCAATTGGCTTTTAATGGCTTAGATGTTGGAACTTTTGATATTCAGATAAGATATGTTGGTCAATCTTGCGTTTTTGATTTTGGTAGCACTGTCTTAACAGATGCCACCGCCGACACTTTGGGAATTAATGAAGATTTGACGGTAGTTTGTGATGAATTAACTTATACGTTTAGTTCGATAATAGACCC
>CAYXQH010000893.1:0-2458 GCA_964467425.1 uncultured Saprospiraceae bacterium | reverse complement strand
AATCATGAATAAAATTATCTCAACATTAGTCTTATTAATGGTAGTTAGTGGGCTAAGTGCTCAAAAATTCAAACTTAAAAACTACAAAGTGAAAGCCGAATTTGTAAATCTCCCAACAATAGGATTTGCAGCAGATGTTACTACTTTCGATTGTACGGTAGAAGGAAATGAAAGTGCGATAAATCGATATGGATACACCTTTTCTGACGTCAGTAGAAAAATAGGAATCAAAGGATATACGAAAGTTGATGGTGGAGGAAGTGCAACTGTTTTCGTTGATTTAGGTGCTCCTTCTTCTTCCAGTCGAGAAACCATAACAAGAGATCAAGAGGACAAAGAAAAAAAGAAATATAAATTATACAGCTATAGTTTCGATTTGAGCATGACAGGTTCCTACAGAGTAGTTGATAAAAATAACACTATACTAAGCGAAGGTACTATCTCTCTCGAAGATAAATTAAAGACTAAAGAATATAGAACGTTGAAAGAATTGAATAGTCATTACAAATCAAAATATCCTAAAGCAAAAAAGGATGCTTTGCGATCTTTAATAAATAAAACTATTGCAGATATCAATAAGAAACTAAACCGAGAGTATAGTGCAGGGAAAGTAGTCAACACTGTTTCTTTTGATCATTTAAAAAGCAAATCACATCCTGATGTAAAAGGTTTTGAAAAAACGAAAAAAATCGTTGAAGATGCTTTTGGTAAAATGACAAGCGAAAATAATGAAGCGTTTGTGGAAGCAATTCAGCCTGCGATAGAATTCTGGACTTCAAAAGAATCTAAATATTCAACGACTGATAAAAGAATCAAAAAGCTAAACTTTGCTTGCCGATATAATGCAGCACTCGCTTATTTCTGGGCCGAGGATTTCGAAAATGCAAAGAAGTATGCAACGATGATTGAAAATGGAAATCATGGTTCAAAAAAAGGCAAAAAATTAAATGAGCGTATTCGAAATTTAGAAAAAAGAATGGCTGCTTTAAATGTGAAAACACGTCATTATAAAGTTGAAATCTCAGAAGAAGATCAAGCAACAGTACTTGCGTTTACTGCTAAACGAGAAGAAATTTACGGTTCTGGTGATATCAGTCGTTTTCCGGAATTTGATAAAGTGATGGGCGTAACAATGGACACGAAGATCGAACCAGGTAAGCTATTTCACAAAGGTGGAAAAGTTGACGAAGGCTACTTTGCCTATGAATCGAATGGTTTCGCTCCTAACTTTGCCTACCCACGACGTATTCGATTTGGAAAAGATAATGACGGAGAAATCATGAAGGGCTCTCCTAAATACGCAGGATTAGACTCTATCCAAGTCGGAGAAATCATGTTCAGAATTCAGGATGTAAAATACGGAGAAGGAATTGCTTCTATCAAACTAAAAAATGCAATCGTTGAGGATGTAAAAATGTACGATAAAACTATTTTACAACTGATTCATCCACCAATGGCAAAAGCAAGGGTTCTAGGGCAAGTTTCTGACTTAGAAACCTCTACAGCAATCTGGCATAAAAAGCAAAAGAAACATTTTGCTACAGATGGTTTGAGTTTTCAGAAAACAATGAAAAAGGTTGTTGGAAAATGCGATAAAGCTTTAGCCTACTTAAGCAATATGAAAGCTAAAAAGAAAAAGAAGAAATTTTTAGATAAACTAAGTAGTGCAAATTACACCATGGACGATGTGACGGAGATTCTTCGTCTTTATGATGAATGTAAGTAGAGGCCAATAAATTTAAGTTAGCAAGTTAACAAGGGAGCAACATATCTGTTCTCTTGTTAACTTGCTAAATATTAACTTTTGTATCGTTACTCCACTACTTCCATAAAATACCGGAAACCAATCATAGGTGAAGGTTCTGTAAATCCTTCAAACTCATCCTCGGCATCAATCTGAATATGATAACCATAACTCTGCCAACTCCCACCTTTGGTTCTACCTGGTTCTTCTAACATTTCAGCAGCATTTCCACTCATGTGATACAGTTTGAAATCATTCGGAAAAAAAGATTCTACAGGTGAAGGGGTGTAATCAGTATAACCTAAATTCGAAGTATTATACCCTTTATTATCAATAGAAAAAGTACCAGCTTCTTTATCGAATTTTTTGATCCAGGTCTGAGGAACACGTTTAAAATTCGCTAAAAATTCACCTTTATTATTTCTAACATAATAGCCTCCCCATGGAAAAGGAGCCGCTTCGTGACCAGCTCTTGCCGCTAACTTCCACTCTTCTTCAGTAGGTAATCGAAATTTTACTTTTTTATGTTTTCGTTTTGGGATTTCATTATATTTATCTGTCAACCAATTGCAAAAAAGTCGAGCACCTTCTTGAGAAATATTGACAACTGGATATTCAGCATAAGCAGGATGGCTACCATAATTATTTACAAAAGGTTCACCATGATTAACATATATTGAATTCCATTTATCAGAATCAATTGCTGCAATTTCT
>CAYXQH010000892.1:0-2459 GCA_964467425.1 uncultured Saprospiraceae bacterium | reverse complement strand
ATAGGATCAGGATGGACGGCATGGGTTATGTTTTGATGAACTCCGCCGTCTGACCAGAAGATACGCTTACTGTCATTATCAGAACTATCGAAAGGTTTTATTCCGGACTTGGTTTCCATTTTCCAGCCTCCATTTCCATCATTTTGAATATTCACAGTATTAGTAGCCCAGCGATTTCCCTGATCTTGTTTTCGACGCCATCGTCCAAGGTGATGTGAACAAGCAATTACTCCAGGCTTCATACCTTGTGTCACCCAGACTTTATCAATGAAGTATCCAATATCAGTATTTAAACGTACCAGGTCTCCTGTTTTAAAGCCAAAACGATCTGCTTCCTCCGGATGCATCCAAATTGGATTTCTATTTGAAATTTCGACCAACCATTTTGCATTACCAGATCGAGAGTGAATTAGCGTAGGTAACCGGAAAGTAGGTAAAAGCACATATTCGCCTTTTTCGCGATCCAGTTTTTCATTATGAATATGACTTTTGATATAGGTTGGAATAGCATACTCTGGCCAATTCCAATCAACAATTGTCTGCGAGTAAAATTCATTTTTTCGAGTTGGTGTTGGAAATCCAACATAGGCGGTATCACCAATCATGATACCAATGTCTTTTCCATTTTTTCGAATGACGTTGGATTTCGGATCTATTTCTGCACCTTCTAATTGTTCTTTAGAAAGGGTAAACTCATGCTTGCTATAAGAATGCTTCTCCACTTCGAAAGCACCATATTTTTTCATATAATCCAACTCTGTCAAGCTTTCTTTTTTAGCTGCCTCCGTTAAGCCTTTTGTGTTTTCAAAAATATATTGATAATACTCATCAATTTTTATTTTTTCACCTTTTCGATAAGGAGATAGAAAATGTTCTCTGATACCGAGCGATCCATCCGGATCCATACGCCAGCTTAATTCAATCCAAAATTCATCTTCTTCCCATACTTCGCCAGGGTTTGATTCATAAGTGAATTCTACTTCTTTACCCGCACGTCTGGCTGCTTCTCTAAGGACAGGTTGCCGGAAAGCAATCCACATTCCAGAATGCGTAGCATAGCTATTTAAGTCGTGCCGTTCGGCAGAGTGGCCCATTGGCAAAACATAGTCTGCAAAGAAAGCTGTTTCATTCCAGGTTGGTGTCATGGCAATGTGTAAGCCAAATTTTTCTTCATCCAAAAATGCTTCCATCCAGGAAAAGCCATCGGGATAAGTCCAGACAGGATTAAAGACTCTTGAAAAATAAACATCCATTTTTCCTCTTCCTTCTTTTAAAAAATGAGGAAGTAGGAAACTCATTTCAAACATTGAGAGTGGATATTCATTTGGAAAGTGTAAGCTGTTCCAAAACTTTTGCCCCGGAGGAGTAGTATGAAATTTTGGTTTAAATTTATTCCAGCTATTAGGAGATGTTCCACCTACCGTTCCAACACTACCAGTCAGTACATTTAAAAAGTGTAAACATCTGGAAACGCACCATCCACCTAAGTTTCCACTGGCTGCGCTTCGCCAATTATGTGTAGCGAATTTTTCTCCGGCTTCCCCAATTTTAATCGCAACTTCTCGAATCATTTCCGCTTTTACACCGCTTTCCTGTTCTGCAAATTCCGGTGTGTATTCACTATATTCTTCAATCATTTTTTGAATATAGTTTTCAAAGGTGATTTCAGTTTCAGGGTGTCGTTTTTCTAAAAAGGTTTCCCAGTTGGTCCATTTTTCTAAAAAGGGTCTGTTGTACAATCCCTTTTCTAATATGATTTTTGCCATTGCTAAAAGTAGCGCTGCTTCAGACCCGGGATAAGAGGGCATCCAATAATCAGACATACTCGCAGTATTAGATAACCGAGGATCTAGCGTAGCTAATTTTGCCCCTTTCATCTTTGCTTCAATAATACGCTGAGCATGTGGATTGAAATAATGACCGCTTTCTAGGTGTGCAGAAATCAGTAAGATAAATTTTGCATTGGCATGGTCTGGAGATGGACGATCATAGCCGTACCATACATTATAACCAAATCGAGCACCAGAAGAGCAAATGTTTGTATGGCTGTTATGACCATCAACGCCCCAGGTTTGAATGACCCGGTTAGCATAGCCTTCATGTCCCGGACGACCAACATGATAAGCAATTTCATTATGTCGTTCTTCCAGAATAGCTTTTCGCATTCGTCCTGCAATATCATCCAGCACTTCGTCCCAGCTAACACGTTCCCATTTTCCTTCCCCACGTTTGCCTACTCTTTTTAAAGGGTATAAAATTCGATCAGGGTCGGTGATTTGATTGATCGTTGCAGGACCTTTAGCACAATTCCTTCCACGACTACCCGGGTGATATGGATTTCCTTCAAACTTCTGAATTTCATTTGTTTCTTTATCGACATAGGCGGTCAGGCCACAAGCACTTTCACAATTGAAACAGGTAGTCGGAACGATGGTATAATTTCGTTTTACCTTTCTAGG
>CAYXQH010000891.1:0-2460 GCA_964467425.1 uncultured Saprospiraceae bacterium | reverse complement strand
GCTCTTAAATGCCTATGCGGCAAGTCAAGGGTATTATAACGGCTGCTTTTTAGGGCAAAACCCGGATGTTACCGGAGGAGTAGCCTCCAGAGATTTGAACGATTTGATCAATGAATCTAATGTCGGACTTTATAGTCATGGAATCAGTATAAGTGGAGGAAATCAAATATGTGATACTGATGCCGATTTATATACCACCAAACAAAGACGGTTTATCCCTGTTGACCTCGTGCCTGAAGAAGGTGTTGGGAGCGATGCCATTGGCGAAATTATCGAAGATGCCGAAGATGATGTAGATTATATCACCTATCTGGAGACGGGTTTATGTCCTAACGAAATTGACCTGGAACATTTCCTGAATGGTTTGGTACAGGAAGAATCGGGGGATTTGAATGGAACAACCACCTATACCGGTCAATACCTTAGTCTGGATTTATACGAAGCCTTCGGGGGAATAACTGAAGAAAATGCGATTGAAATCACGGGACAGATAAATAATGCAGATGCATTAGAGCTTAATTTTTCATTAAACCATAGCTCAGGTCCTTGTAGTAATCCTTTGAGTTTGCAATTACCGGAAACCGGTTGGAATGCCGCAGCAAATGGCTGGGATGATTATGGAACCAGCTGGCAGATTACCGATTTTTCCAGCATCTTTAATGAAGGACTCTTTGACGGAAACTTTAACTTTAGCATTCTGGCACAGGTACAGATCGGTAACCAGTTTATAGATGCAGTCTTTACAGGAACCACCTGTGTAAACCTTAATTGCCAGTCCTTACTGATCAATGATGGTACAGGTCCCATTTTCTCATCTTTTGAATATAATACACTGGCACCTTGTACCATTGAAGAAGATCTGGAAGCCGATTTTCCGGCACTTTTTAATGCCTTAATTGATTCCGGGAACTTTTTAAGCACCACAAACTACAGCCTGACACAGGAATTCACCTATCAAACCTCCATTCTACCAGTATATTATGGACAGAATGTATTTAGTCCTGAGGCCTTTTGGAAATATGAGGATGGATCTTATAATATATATAAGCTTGTTTTTTCTGATAACGGTATGGTACCCGAATTAATCTTTTCAATGACAGAGGAAAACCCCTCTGGAGTAAATATAATGTATAATGCCGTAAACAATAATAATCTGGATGTCATCACTAGTTTTGCCTTTACCGGAATTGAAGACGAATATACCAATACTGCCCGACTTGTCTATGTGCAAAACAATGGTATACAGCGTGTTACTAATCTTGTCTTTCATACACCTTTTAACCTAGCCTGTTGCAGCTCAACAGCTGATGATCCCGATGATCCTATATCACTAGGAGAAAATGTCGATTGGTGTCAATCTTATGGAGGAGGATGTTGTGACAATAACGAAAGAGCCTTTGAAGATATGTTCTTGCACTATATGAATCTGTCATTAAATAATGAATCACCTTATGATATAAGCAATCTGAATTGGTCAAGTGTTGATCTTACTGAACAAATTTTTATAGACGGTTTTTATGGATTATGCTCAGGATGTACAGATTATGATTTAGATATTAATGCAAGAATGGTACTGTCTTCAACTGGAAGTTTTGGAGGCGGTGGTGGTACAAAAAGTACTGTACTCTATATGAATGGTAGTGATATAAATAAGGGCGCTTTTGTCTTTATACATAATATTAATATGAATGAAGTTAGTGAGTTTTTAAAATTTGATATACAAGGAGACTACGTTGTGGATTTTAAATATCGGGATCTTGATCAAAATGTTATTACTGTTTCCATGAGGACGTTTAAAGTATTTGCCGGATGTGATTTGGGCTATGGGACGGGTGTAAATTCGACCAATTTACAATTTGATTTTTGTGAGTTCTTAACTCCTGAAAACCAGACATGCTCTCTCCCTGATAATGATGATGGAACTACTAGTGACGAGGATGGTGGCATTGGAAATACAGATCCGCAACAATTATTAGGAGGAGACATCGAGGTTATAGGAGATATAGATCCCCCATCAGGACCCGGTTCTTTCCCTTGTAAGAAATGTGTACCACAACCCATATTCCCGGTAAGTTGTACGGCAGGATATCAGGCCTACCTGAACTTTATGAATTTTGCAGTAGAGATTGGATCTGTAGATGCTCCTTCTGTCTCTCAAACCATAGCTGGCGTGGAATTATCCACCTTTTACCAGGAGCAATTCTGTAACCTGAATCTGCAATACCTTGTAGATTCCTATATCTATTATATAGAAACTTTAAATATTACTTCAGATAATCACCCGGATTATCTCACCCTAATCCAGTTTGGAAATACAGGTTTACGTTATGGATATAATGATATTAATAATGTGATTGATGCTTTTGCAGCCTTTGATGCTACCTATAATGTCAATAATGATACGGCTATAGGTTGGAACAACTATGTTAATACTATCTATTTACGACAACATGCCGTATG
>CAYXQH010000890.1:0-2484 GCA_964467425.1 uncultured Saprospiraceae bacterium | reverse complement strand
TAATCGGAATATAATCTCTAAACAATACGGTATAATACCGAGCAATCGAGTCTTGCGAAACTTCTTTGTTTTCTAATAAATCTCTAAATACTTCATCAGCTCTCAAGCTCAATTTATTACCCTTGATGTTTGTACTGAAATCGAGTACATCAATCTCAATACTATTTTTTATTTCCGTTAATATTTTTTGTTCTGAAACTTTATTGTTCCTATTCTCATTCCAGTTGCTTAACCCAAAAGCAGAAATTACTGCCAGAAAAATGGACAGGAATTCAAAAGCATATTTTCTCCAGGGTTGAGTCTTCAATTGCTAGTTTATTTTTTGACAAGCTGTTTGATCTTAATACTAAATCCGGCAAAGATCAAGGTCATGATTGGACTAAGCCAATTGAAAATCGCATAAACAAAATAGTCAGCAACGCTGACGCCTAATACGCCAGATTGATAAGCACCACAAGTATTCCAGGGAATTAAAACGGAAGTTACTGTGCCAGAATCTTCCAAGGTTCGACTTAGGTTCTCTGGAGCAAGCCCTCTTTCTTCGTATGCCTTTTTAAACATTTTACCAGGGACAACAAGCGCAAGGTATTGATCGGAAGCAGTAACGTTTAAAGCAAGGCAACTTGCAACCGTACTTGCAAAAAGGCCAAATGTTGATTTTGCCAGACTTAGTAATGATCGGGTGATTCTAGCCAATGCTCCGATTCCATCCATCAAGCCTCCAAAGATCATTGCTGCAATAATAAGGTAGATCGTCCAAAGCATTCCAGCCATTCCCTTTCCAGCGAGTAAATCCGGTAGTTTTTCTTTTAGTTGCTCTGGTATTTGGGCATCAGCAATAAAACCTGGTGTGCTCAACTGCGTTCCGGAAAATAAACTACTGGTTGTTGCACTGAAATAACTACTTATATCAAGGCTATTAGTTCCAGTCAATTCTTTGATCACTTCTGGTTGAAAAATGATGGTACATATAGCACCTAATAAAGCGCCAATCGTCAGGGCAACTAAAGGTTTTACTTTCATCATAATAACGACGACGACGATTATCGGTACGACAAATAACCAGGGTGTAATATTGAATTTTTCTAAAAGCATGTCATTGATGGCTGAATTCTCCTGCATGTCTCCTGCATCCGAAAAGAATCCAATAAGTGCAAAAACGATAAGCGTGACTATAACAGAAGGAACGGTAGTCAATGCCATATATCGAATATGACTGAATAATTCTCCACCTGCCATTGCCGGAGCGAGATTCGTTGTATCACTTAGAGGAGACATCTTATCTCCGAAGTAAGCACCTGAAATAATAGCACCAGCTGCCATGCCTTGCGAAATACCCATGGCGCCAGCTATTCCGATTAAAGCAATACCCACAGTTGCGGTAGTCGTCCAGGAGCTACCTGTCGCCAATGAAATGATGGCGCAAATAACGACAGAAGCCGCTAAAAATATAGTTGGATTTAAAATCTGCATACCATAATACACCATCGCTGGAACGATACCACTCATCATCCATGTTCCAGCCAATGCACCAACTAACAACAAAATCATCAAAGGAATAAATACACTCTTCAGATTTTCCCAGACCTCTCTAATCATTGTCTCTATAGAGGTTTTATTAAATAAGCCAACGATTGCAGCAATACCTCCAGCGATAAGAAGGATGTAATGATTGGAATATCCACCTAACCACTCACTTTCTTTCCAGACGATATTATAAGCTAATAATCCGATTAAAATGACAACGGGAATCATTGCTTCTAAAAATGATAATTCCTTGTTTTCCTGAATATGTTGGTTCTCCATTTTCTTTATTATTTGCCTAAAGATAACAGAATTTGGGAATGAAAAAAATGAAAAACTAAAAATGAAGCGTCTGAAATAAACATCCTACTTTAAAAGGTTTTGTATAATTTTTCTAATTTTAATCAATGGAAAATGAGGAATTAATTCAATGTGATGCAAGTGATGCCGAAAAGCTGAGTCAATTGAGTATTCAATGTTTTATGGATGCTTATGCCCCCTTTGATAATGAAGAAGAAGTCCAGCGGTTTATGGATCAAGCATATGCCGTTGATCAGTTAGTAAAAGAATTAAATAATCCAGACAGTTTTTTTTATTTTTTAAAAAAGGAAAATACTATCGCTGGATATTTAAAACTTAATATTGGCGCTGCTCAAACAGAAGAGCTCGCTGATGAATATTTAGAGATTGAACGAATCTATCTTCGAAAAGCTTTTTTTCGTCAAGGCTTAGGTGGATTTATGATTCGGTTTACTATAGAATTGGCAAAATCAAAAGGGAAACAAAAAATATGGTTGGGCGTCTGGGAGGAAAATTCCAGAGGGATTTCCTTTTATAAAGCTATGGGCTTTAATGTCTTTGGTGAACATACCTTTATGGTTGGCAATCTCCCTGAGGTGGATTTGATGATGGAAATAGAAGTGGAATAGGAAAGTGTGCAAGAGAGTCGGAAATCAACTT
>CAYXQH010000889.1:0-2488 GCA_964467425.1 uncultured Saprospiraceae bacterium | reverse complement strand
ATAGGCTGTCCCTACCATAGACAGCCTATTTTGTTTTTTATCTAATTTAAAAACTTACTTCGATGTAGTACGGATTTTATACCACTTAAAATATCCTAAAACAAGTAGTAATCCCAAAATTATAGGCCAAATATAAAAGACCACGATAATCAAGTTTTTGATTAATTGCAAACCTTCTGATAGTGCTTTAACCGATTTTTCCCAGAAGGTTACTCTATAAGGCTCTGGTTCTTTTTTAGGAATTACAGTCTCATACATATCAATCTGTATAGTACTATATGCCACTTTTCCTGACAAATAATTAAGTCTACCCTTAGCCCCATCGATTTCTTCTTGAAGTTTTCCAAGTTGTCGTTCTGTTTCTAATAGCTCTTCAACGGTATTTGCATTTGAACGCAGTATCCTTTCATAACGTTCCTTGACCTCAAGTTTGGTTTGCAAACGAGCATTAATATCAATATATTCTTCCGTAACATCTGTAGTCGAGATATTTTTATGGTCTATAAAGAGTGCCAAACCGCAAATACTATCTAAAGCCTGATCAAAAAAATCCTGAGGCACCTTAACTGTAAAACGATTTTCCTTGGAATAATTGGTATGATTAAAACGCTCTTCGGCAACATAACCTTCATATTGAAAAGCTATTTTTTTTGCTAAAGCGGTTGCCTTTTCAACTTGATCTACTTTTAGTTTGCAAGTAGCCGTCTTGATAATTTTCAATTTTCTTTCAGGTAATTCTTTTTGGTTATAAGGACGTTCTGTTCTTTCCAAAGTTTTAAATTCAGGAGTTTCGGCAACAGATTCCAAAGCGATATCAGAAGAGTTAGCACTATATTGATTACAAGCAAAAATGGTTCCTAATAATAGTATTCCAAGTATTCTTAACTTTAAACGATTTGTTTTCATTTTTTACAGTATTTTAATTCTTGAAAACAAACCTAAAAGAGTCAATCAAAAAGAGGTTGTAATACTCTTGTAAAGGCTTTGTAAATTATTTTACAAGACATACCATGTTAATTAACAGATCATAGCATATCAATCAAGTTGAAAAAATACAGTTTGATTTATTAAAAGAAGCCATTGCAAAAAAGCTTCTTAAAAACTTCCCATCATTTCCTCCAAGGATTAAAGATTGGAAAGGTGAAACCATTGTCACTCTACAGGAAGAATTACGTGTAAATGTTCAGGGTTCTATAAGTGAAAAATCTTTTTACACCTATTTTAAAAATGATCCTAAAAAACTACCTCGTTTAGATCTACTTAATCTATTATCTCAATATGCTGGTTATTCCAATTGGATTGATTTTCAACAACAGCATCAAATACAAAAGAAAAATAAGAAGTCCTTTATCGTATCATTGACCGTCATTCTTTTATTAGGATTTTCTTCAACCTTTATGTATTACTCATTAAATAGTACCAATCAATTTAGTTTTTGTTTTATCGACGCTGATCGAGAACAGCCCATAATAAATATTCCTCTAGACATTATCATTTTAAGCAAAGGAGAATCTCCTCATAATTTAAAAACCGATTCTTTAGGTTGTTTTCAATGGAGAACTAAGGATGATTATCTACATTTTGTGGTGCAATCACCTTATCATAAAACAGATACTATTTATAGAAATATAGATAGATCTAGTAACGAGACCGTACAATTAAGAACAGATGATTATGCACTTGCCTTATATTATTATGCCAATGGTAAAGTAGAAGATTGGAAAAATCGTCGAAAAGAACTTGAGGATCTTATTGCAAATGATGCTATTATCCTACAAATATTACCCTATAATCTAGGAGTAGAAGTATATCATAAAAATGATTTTATCAATAAACTGACAACACCTATTCCGAGTTTACAACATTTGGAAATTATTGAAACCCAAAAGAAAAACGGGAAGATTGTAAAACTCAAATTTCGCGTAAGCTTATGAAAAAGTATTGGCTAAATATCATTTGTATAATTTTCATAGCATCTTGTACTAATCATACGTCAGACACCAAAGAGTTAAGTATACCTACTATATCTACACCAGAAATTACTATTGACTATGATATCAATCAGATTCATGAAGTTGTTTTAAAACAAAAATTAGATGATATCTGGTCGTTACAATTAATTGAATCAGTTTATACTGATTTTAAAACTGAGAATACTATTGACAAACTGCAAATTGTTCTAGAAGACAGTATTCAGAGCATACAAATTATTGAATATATTAAACCATTTGTTCAAGACACCTTCAAATTAAAAACAGAAATCACTTATCACAATCGCAAAAAAGATACGATTCAAGTCTTAATGACAAGTAAAGAGATTATTATTGATCAGGATACTTTAATATCTTTTGAAGTCAGTTTTAAGAAATAATTTCCGTCGTATTAATGAGAGGGGGAATTGATTACAGAAACCAATCTTTTTATAGATGCAGTATCATCAAGGGAATTTATATGAACTTGTGCCATATAGTTCATTCCCAAATACTCA
>CAYXQH010000888.1:0-2489 GCA_964467425.1 uncultured Saprospiraceae bacterium | reverse complement strand
ACCTTTGAAGATTATGAAGTCAAAGCTTTTTTCAAAGGCAATCAATACTTTTCGATCACGACGATTACGTATCCTGATGTTCGATTAGTTGGAGCACCGCCAGAAATGATTGGAAAATTTGGCGCCGATACAGACAACTGGGTTTGGCCAAGACATACTGGCGACTTCGGTATCTTTAGAATTTATGCCAATGAAAATAATGAACCTGCAGAATATTCTGAAGACAATGTACCCTACAAACCAAAACACCACCTTCCAATTTCTTTAGATGGTGTTGCACCAGATGATTTTACTTTGGTTTTTGGATTTCCGGGTAGAACAAATGAGTACCTGCCATCCAATGCGATTTCTCAAATCGTTGATGTACTAAATCCTGCAAAGATTGCGATCAGAGATCGCGCATTAAAAATTGTCGATACGGAGATGCGAAGCGATCCTCAAGTCAAAATTCAATATGCTTCTAAATTTGCGCGGATTGCTAATTATTGGAAAAAATGGATCGGCGAAAGTCAGGGTATTAAAGCAACGGATGGTATCGGTCGAAAGAAAAAAATGGAAGAAGAATTTCTTAATAAAGTCCAGGCCAATGAGGGCTGGAATAAAAAATATGGTCATATCCTTAGTGATTTTGACAAACTATATAAAGAAATTGAAGACTTCGCCCTGATGCGAGACTATCATAGTGAAGTCTTAGGTCGTAACATAGAAATCATTACTTCTGCAAATTATATGCGACGCTTAGCCGATCGTTTTGATAAAAATGGAGAAGAAGCCTACCAGGCTTATAAGCAACGATTGATCGATTTATATTTTGATGGCTTCTTTAAAAATTATCGCCCTCAAATTGATCAAAAGGTTTTTGCAGCACTGATGGAAATCTATTTAAAAAATGCAAAATTCGGAATCGCAAATCCTATACAAAGCAGAATGTTTATGCGTGGAGCCAGAGATGGGAATTATGAAAAAGAAATGCAATCCTGGGCAAAAAATCTCTATAAGGAATCTAACTTCACCTCAAAAAAGAAACTGTATTCTTTATTAGAACTTGCCCCCGAAGTTGCAGTAAATAAAATAAAAGCAGATCCTTTGTACCAATTATCTGACGAGATATCATCCGCTTATAATGAAAAGGTAGCAAAGGAGTATACAAGGATTAAAGGCCAGATCGATAAAAACCAACGACTGTATATGAAGGCATTAATGGAGGTCTTTCCGAATAAAGCTTTTTATCCAGACGCTAATAGTACGATGCGGATCACCTATGGAAAGGTAGACGGCTATACCCCAAGAGATGCGGTTCAATATACGCCTGTTACCTACCTGGATGGTATTATCGAAAAGCATGTCGAAGGCGACTATGAATTTCATGTCCCGGAACGTTTGCGTACATTATACCAGGAGAAAGACTACGGTCAATATGCCGACACCAATGGTAAAGTTCCAGTTTGTTTTATTGGTACGAATCATACGACTGGCGGTAATTCAGGAAGCCCAGCCATTGATGCACATGGTAATCTTATTGGATTAAATTTCGATCGAGCCTGGGAAGGCACCATGAGTGATTATAATTATGACGCGTCTATTTGTAGAAATATCATGGTAGATGCCCGTTATATTTTATTTATCGTTGACAAATATGCCGGTGCTACTCACCTCATTGAGGAAATGACTTTGGTTCACCCCAAAAGAAAATAAACGCCTCTTTAAAATTATACGCAATATGACTTAGGTTGTATTGCGTATAGTTACTATTCCTGTGTCAGCAAAAACAAACCATAAAACGCATTGATGAGAAAAAAGATATACATATTCTTATTTGATGGTTACTCTGATTGGGAAATAGCTTATTTAGCACCAGAATTAAACAAGAGTGAAAATCATGAATTGATTTATATTTCTGAAAATGGTAATTCCGTCAAATCAATGGGAGGATTAGAAGTGAAACCGAGTAGTTCGTTAAGTGGAGTTGATACAAAAGAATTAGAATTATTGATTCTGCCAGGAGGCGAATATTGGGAAAAAGATAATCCAAAAGAAATTCGAACATTACTCGAATCGGTGTATGAATTCGAAAAACCAATTGCAGCAATTTGTGCGGCAACTACATTTTTAGGGAAATCAGGGATATTAGATAATGTTATGCACACCAGTAATGACTTAAATTATTTGAAAGGGATAGCTCCTGAATACAAAGGAGAAAACAATTATCAAAACACCTTAGCTATTACAGACAAAAATATTATAACAGCAAATGGAATTGCACCAATTGAATTTGCTCGTGAAGTCTTTAGAAAGGTAAGTTTATACGATGATGAAACCCTTGAAAAATGGTTCCAACTATTCAAAAATGGGATATGGAAAGAATGAAGCCAATACTCAAGTTACTAAAGAGCCAGATTGGGCTTATGTTTCAGATTTAAATATTACGGAACAGCTCTTGTCTCAAGGTGACGGTTTTGTTTCAAAAGATACATTGATCAGCTTTTCTC
>CAYXQH010000887.1:0-2502 GCA_964467425.1 uncultured Saprospiraceae bacterium | reverse complement strand
TGCTTTTCAAGCCCCTTCTCGCTTTTATATTGCACCTCTACTTTTCCTGATTCTAAAGCTACGGTTGTTTTTTTATTTCTATTATACACATTAAAACTTGTTCCTAAAACCTGGACATTCGACTCATTACTGTGGACAATAAATTTAGCTGCGCCAATTTCAGGATTGGAGGTCACGTTAAAATAGGCCTCTCCTTCCAACCAGATTTCGCGATTCGTCTCTTCCGTCCAATTGCGGTCATATTTAAGCGAAGAATTACTGTTTAGAAAAACATTGGAACCATCTGGCAACCGAAGTTCTTTTATTTCGCCGAATGCTGTTTTGGTAGTAGACCAAACAGGACTCGGCTTTGGTAATAAAAAATAGCTGGCAGTTAGTAATAATACAATAGCTGCTGCTGCGCCGCTAATCATCTGAATAAATCGTCGCTTAGTATTGCTTTTCTTTGAGACAGAAGAATTATCGTCTTCCAACTTATTTTTCAAATGAAGGAAAGCATCTCCTATTTCTTCTTTACCGACCTTGACTTGTAAGATATCCAGTATTTTTTTAGCTTCCTCAATTTCCTCATTTTTGTATGGAAATTGAGCTATCCAATTTTCCCAAAAGGAAATGGCTTCTTCTTTCTTGAATAAATAATAATCTTGAAAGGATTCGGTAGCGGCAAAATCTTCCGCATTGTATTCCTGATAATTCGTCATATAGAATTTTAGACTTTAGGCTTGTGACTTTTACCTATAGTGTCATTAATCCAGGATTTTTACCATGGATTTTGCATTTTTTTTAGAATAAATGAATGAGGGGGGTATAACTGTTTGGTTTTCAACCTTTACTGCAAAAAGAACATTAAGCTAATTAACATGGATTTTTTCAAAACTTTAAGCGAACTATGGATTTGGTTATAGATCGTACGTTTTTGAGTAGCTGTTTTATCTGCAATTTCATCATAAGAAAGGCCTTCAAAAAAACGAAGCTTGATAATTTCTCTTTGTTTAGGTGTTAAATATTGAAAAGCCTGTTCCAGTTTCTGCTTTTTATTCTTTTCATCTTGTTGGCGAATCAACTCTGTTTCATAGGATTCTGATGGCCTCCTATTATTGGAAACAGCTATTTGTTTTTTATTTTTTTCATTAATCTTCTTTATTAATTTCCGCTTTAGGATTTGCTTTAGATAGGCAGAATGGTTCTTTACAACAGGTAATTGAGCCCGTTTTTTCCAGATTTCAAAAAAGACATCCTGAATGGTATCCTTTACGAGTGCCCGATCAAAACAAATTCGCAATCCAAATCTCAACAGATCAGCATACTGATATTCAAACAATCCTTTAAAAGATTGCTCTTTACCCTCCTTTATTCCCTGCCACAACCTGGAAAGTTCGTTTTGATTCATTTTATCTGGTCTTCTTAAAATATTGCATTTAAAGATAGCAAATAAAGTAGGTAAATTTAGTCTGCTGCTTAAACTTCTCATCAAATGCTATTCATTCGTCTTTTAGGTCTATTCTTCAATTCCACTCTTTTTGGTATATTTAGACGTTGATATCAAAATTCATAGCTTCTAAACTTAAAGAATACCGTGAAAAATAAAAATCTCAGCTTGTACTGGAAGAAGAACATTCAATATGTTTCCATTCTCTTATTGATATGGTTTGTTTGCTCCTACTTAATGGGGATCATTCTGGTTGAACCGCTAAATGAATTTAAAATCGGAGGTTTTCCATTTGGGTTTTGGATGGCTCATCAGGGATCGATTTATATTTTCGTTGTATTAATCTTTGTCTATGCTTATTTGATGAATAGATTGGATAAAGAATATGGTGTAGATGAGGATTAAATTTTATTCGCCCATTCACCTTATGACTTCAAATTAAAAACTATAAGCCTATGAAGTTTATATTAATATGCGGACCTCCTGCAACAGGAAAAATGACCGTCGGTCAGGAGTTACAAAAATTAACAGGCTATAAACTTTTCCATAATCACATGTCATTGGAATTAGTCAATCAGTTTTTTGATTTTGGCACACCGAATTTTAAAAACTTAGACAAATTGATCCGGTTTGGTATTTTTGAAGAAGTTGCAAACAGTGATATCGAAGGATTAATTTTCACCCTTGTCTGGGCTTTTGATATGAAAGAAGATGAAGAATACGTTGATGAAATTATTCGAGTTTTTGATAAACGAAATCCAACGATTTGCATTGCCGAATTAGAATGCGATCTAGAGGAACGCTTAAAGAGAAACAGACACGAGAATCGCTTAAAAAATAAGCCCACAAAAAGAGACGTAGAAGCTTCTGAAAAACGCTTATTGTATCATGATAAAAAATACCGGATGAACACCTTAGAAGGTGAACTTCCGTCAAAATCTATTTTCAAAATTAAAAACACTCATTTAACAGCGAAAGAAACTGCAGAAAAAATAATAGCACATTTTGAATTAACGACTTAGGAGCAAAACAACGAAACAAGCAACACTACAATGGATGTACAAAACTGGACT
>CAYXQH010000886.1:0-2505 GCA_964467425.1 uncultured Saprospiraceae bacterium | reverse complement strand
ATAAACTCCAATTGCGCACCTTACACTATTTCATTTAATGATAATTCTACGGCAGATCCTACTTCCTGGAATTGGTCCTTTCCTGGCGGAACGCCTTCCATTTCCAATCTTCAAAACCCGACGGTTACTTACCCTAATCCTGGTAATTATACTGCTAGTCTTTTAGTGGCGAATGATTTTGGAAATGATGCAAGCGACGCTACGTTTACTTTAGCAGGAAATCCTATGTTCGAACTAAACGAAGAACTCTGTTTCGGTGGACAGATAATAGTCAATGGCGTCGTTTACAATGAATCCAATCCATCAGGAACAGAGATTTTAGAAAATGCAGCTGCCAACGGATGTGATAGTATCGTCATCGTCAACCTTAGTTTTGATGACCAATTAGAAAGCGAAACCTATGCTATCATTTGTAATGGAGAAACCTATACTTTTGGTAGTGATAATTTATCTGAATCAGGAACGTACACACTTGAAACCAGCAGCTCTGCTGGCTGCGATAGTACAGCTATCTTGTACCTTACGGTTGAAACGTCTTCTACTTTTACAAACGACATTGAACTTTGTGAAGGCGAGGAATACAATGGACAGGAATACGAAGAAGATACTACTGTCACCGAGACTATCACCAGTATGAATGGCTGCGACAGTCTTATCAATATAACTAATATTCAGGTCTTAGAAGAGCCTTTTACAGAATTAGAAATCACTATTTTAAATGGAGAAACCTATACCGTCGGTAATTCTACCTATGATGAATCTGGCGTTTACTACGATATTTTGACAGCACAAAACGGCTGTGATAGTATTATTGAATTGACACTTACGGTAGATATAGTGGATGCTATTTCTGACTTAAATAATCCTGATCGCATTGAGCTCAAAGCTTTTCCAAATCCTTTTTCAAATCAAGTCAATATTTCATTCCTTGCAACAAGAGATGAATTTATTGGACTCGAAGTCTATCACATTAATGGACAGCAAATAAGAGATCTGAAAAGTCAGAAATTTTATCAAAATGACCGATATTTATTTACGTTGGATTTCAATGCAAAAGCAAAAGGAATATACTGGTGTAAAGTACAATTGAAGGAAGGCGTCTTTTTACAAAAGTTGATTTTGTTATAAAAAAAATAGCGACCAGTATTTCACTATAAGAAAACTGGTCGCTATTTTTTAAAGAATAATAATCCTATTCACAAAAGCTTAAACGCTCTGCTGGTGTATCGCATTTTACTAAGGCGATGCCATCTCTTGGTCCATTTTGTAGCCCATCTTGAGGCAGACTAAAAAATAATGCACCATAACCATCTCCCTCATCATCAATAGTACCAGAAAGGTTGATTACAGGACTAGAATTATACTCTTCACTATCCTGTCCATTATAAAGTACTATTTTATAATCTGAAAGATCAAGTCCTGCAGGACCGGCAATTTCGATTCCTTCATTTTCATCAGCACCATCATCGCTATAATGAAATTCATTGATCCATGGAAGCATTGGTGTTCCAGTTATAGTTTGTCCAACATTCAAATCACCTCGAGTATGTGCGATTGGTCCTGTCCAACTACTTCCAGGGCCTCCAGTACGCTGGAGTGATTCTTCTTCATCAGCGGTATTAGATTCACTCACGCCTACATCTGTTGAAGTACAGCCATCAGCTGGACTTCCCGGATCATCAACTGTCAACTCGCCTTCATAACTAATAAATTCTATCACACTTTCTAATCCTGTTATCGTACCCGGGTCAGCACAATTGCCTTCTAAATTTCCAAATCGGTAAGCGGCAGACATACACTCATCCGGAGTTCCATCTGAACAATCCATATCTCCTTCATTCATTCTTAAAATTCCTTGTTGAGGACAGCTACAATCTTGAGGTTGCAATTCTATATTTTCTTCAGTAGCTGTACAAAACGTCGTTGTTACACCATTAGCTCCAATACAACAAATTGCGGTTGCTTCTAAACCGAATTCAAAAGCATTATCAATGAACGTAGCTGGGTTATCATTATCATCATTTCCATCTACATCATTTCCTAACTCGAATGCACCCATTGTTCCGTCAGGTACTTTAGTGGTCGTCATTGTGGCATTATGCAAAGAAGTAAGATCTCCACCATTGACCGTAAAGTCATAGCCTAGTCCTGCGGTTTGTGTCATATCTACCGTTCCTCCTAGATTAAAGGTATAACCATTAATCTCCAAATCAGTCATAGAAGTAACTGAAATGGTAGAACCTGCATCTCCTAAAGGAGCACTAAAAACAACATCCATAGATCCGGAGTATTGAATCCCAGCATTGGAACAAGAACCCGTACCATCATCAAATGTCATCGTTAAAGTCTTAGGGTAAGTAGCACCCGACAAGGAAGTACATGGGCAACCGGATCTGTCATCAGCTCCTCCATCCGGATCTATAAAATAGTATAAACCAGGTTGCAAAATAGCTTCTTTCAAAATAGTGGTTATCAACTGAAACATTGCCAGGTTAGTTTCTACTA
>CAYXQH010000885.1:0-2510 GCA_964467425.1 uncultured Saprospiraceae bacterium | reverse complement strand
TCTTACTTTGCCATTGTATTTGATGATTCTTTTAGTAATTCTCCAGAGACACTTTAATGTTGGATAATCTAATAAAATAATAGTATCAGCCCGTTCAATTCTAATATCTATTGTTCCGCCATAATTTCCATCAATGATCCAGCTTTTTTTATTAGAAAGATCATCTACAATTTTTGACCACTCCGCTTTATCCGTTTCTTTCCAATCAGGTTTCCAATAATATTGATCCAGATGAAATAATTCGATCTGAATAATTTTGGCTAATGCTCTTGAGAAAGTGGACTTTCCCGCTCCACAACATCCAATCACCATAATTCTTTCCATATCTATTTTTAAAACTTTACTAGCAGTCGGTTTATTTTTCGACACACTAAAGATTTTAAGATTGCTGATATAGTAAACTGTTTTTTCGAAGATATTTTCCTTCAAAAATCTTCTATGCGTTTCACAAGTTTATTAATTATTTAAAAATAATAATTTTTTTAGAATCGGTAAATTCAGAATTTTTAATTTGAAACCAATAAATACCTGGAGGAAAAGCAGCAATGTTAAATGTGAATTTGTGTTCTCCAGAATTTAAATTCCCACGATGTAAAATGGTAGCTGTTTTACCTAGTTGATCAATTAATTGAATGGTGACAAAATTCTTATTGGAAACACTAATTGAAACATCCATTTGTTCATTTGCAGGGTTTGGATAAATATTTAAAATTCCAAGCTCCTGTTTAGATAGCGGATTTTTTATTGAAGTCAGATTCTTTAATTCAAAATCTGTAACGATTGGCAAATGATCTGAAGCAGCCAGTACATCGTTTGCAAAAAGATTAAATGTACTAAGACTATCTTGCGACAGGCTGGGAGTAAATAAGGAAAAACTATTGTGAAGCAATAGATTTGAACCACTATATATGATGTAGTCTAATTTTCCAGGACTAAAGCTACTGCCGGCACTATACCAGGTGTAGTTAAATGGTAAACCCGTGATAAATGGTTTACTATCTAATAGGTTATTGCCGTCCCAGTCAGGATTGAAATCTGGTCCATAGGAAGTTTCATTGAAAATATTTCCGGTAAGTAAAGTTTCCAGTTGTCGGTTGTCACCAACTAAATTCATATCTCCAACAATTAAAATGGGTGTATCCGTTTCTATAGGAATAGGTCCATTGCCCTCCTTTGCATCTCTTAAAAATTTCATAATCAAGTCAACCTCAATTTGCCTTCCCTCATTATTTCCACAACAAGGGGGATGTGCAACTATGAAGAGTAAACTCGTTTCAATGCCAGGAACATCAATCAAAAAAGCACCATTGCCTGCATTTTGGTTATAGCCAGGTATTAAGGCACTTTCCAAAATAGGATACTTACTAATCGCATGGCAATCTGGTCCTGCCTTTGCATGATACCATTGTTGACCTGATGACGAAGGTAAAATCGATTCTACCTGATTAGCGACTTGTGCCGATGAATGATCATAAATCTCTTGAAATCCTATAATATCTGGATTTATAGCTTGGAGTATTCTAGTAAATGAAGGAAGTCTGGATTGGTCGAACAGACCATCATTCAAAACATTATAGGAAATAATCCTTAAATCCGTTTCGTCATGCTTTTGGATAGAATAATCCGGTAGTGGTTCTAAGTCGTCATCTAGAAAAGTATAGGTGATTTCTTGATTTAGAGATGGCATGAAATCTCCATTTGAAGAATTATCTCGGAAAACAATATTTAAATTATCACTTTGAAAAATAGGAGTTCCAGAAATGTTGCTATTCCGTCTGATTGCAATTTCAAATCGGTCAGATGTAACAGTAGGGGCACTCACCAGGCCTATAGTATTTTGACCTATTAAAGAGGAACCTCCTGACTCAAAATACAATCCAGAACGATTTCCGAAAGAGTAAATAAGTTCTGCTCCGATTCCATTCGTTGATTCCCCTGTATTTGCATTATTATCGGTATCGAGGTAAATAGATATTTCATTCAAATCTTGAAGGTTTATTTCACTGCCAGTTTCGATTAGAAAAAATATAAATTCATCATCATTATAGATTTGTAATTCTTTGAAATCAACTCCTGAAGATCCGTTGTCTCCAATAGCATCTGAATATATTACAGGATAGTCAGCCCATTCATCGAAAATTCCATCAACAAGAATTCGGCTTTGTGAATGGCTAAATGTAGCAACAAATAGTAGTATTAAAATAGTAAGATATTTCATGCGTCTTGTTTAGTCTAAAAATACTTTATACATGTAAAAGTAAGATTCTTTAGATTTTATTTTGTTAATATGTTTGTTATAATTGTTTTAAACATATCCATTCCCGTTTCAAGAATTTCATCAGGGAAATCATATTGTGAATTATGTAAAGCTGGAGTATGTATTCCGGCGCCTAAACCAAACATCGAAGTTTTATATTTTTTTGTAAACCACCCAAAGTCTTCTCCAAATTTAAAAGGATAAGGTCTTTCAATTAGATGGAGTTTGTTTTCTGCTGCTGCTTTAAGCACAT
>CAYXQH010000884.1:0-2521 GCA_964467425.1 uncultured Saprospiraceae bacterium | reverse complement strand
CAGCTGCTATCGTTGTCCAACTTCCAGTTCCTTTGTTTCCAGCCTTATCCAAAATCTTATCGATAATCCAATGCTCCTCTTCCTTTCGCTTTAAAATATCTACGGTAATCTCTAAAAGGTAAGAACCATAACCTTCCGAAATCCAGGTTTCAAAAATCGCTGCGATGGCCGCAGGGCTATGTCCACCTCCAAATCTTAAAAGACCATAAGCTTCTGCTATGAGTTGCATCTCGGCATATTCGATTCCATTATGTACCATCTTTACAAAATGCCCAGCTCCATCTGAACCGATGAAAGCACAACATGCTTGACCATTTTGATCTTTAGCGGCAATAGCTTCCAGGAAAGGACTGATTTTTTCATAGGCATCTTTTGAGCCTCCAGGCATAATGGATGGACCCTTCCGAGCACCTTCTTCACCGCCCGAAATACCGGAGCCGATAAAATGTAGGTTTTGTTTTTCCAAATGTTCCATTCGGCGTTTAGTATCGGAATAATGAGAGTTGCCACCATCAATCAAAATATCTCCGGGAGATAAGAATGGTATTATGGTTTCTATGATCTGATCAAGTGCAGGTCCGGCCTTAATCATTATCAGGATGCGTCTGGGCCGTTCAAGGGAAGTAATAAAAGCTTGTAGATCATCAAAACCCTGAGCGGTTTTTAATAAAGAATCTTGGGCAATAAAGTCTTTTGCTATGTTTTCTTCAACACCTTTTTCATGTCGATTAAACAAGGACAGATGAAAACCATTTTCAGCAAGATTTAGGCTTAGACTTTTTCCCATAACACCAAGACCAATCACTCCGAAATTTGAAAGTTGCATGTTCGTTTCTTTTAAAATATAATCAATGATTTGGCTAGGCGATTGCAAAATACTAATTCTAATTGCATTAGTGGGCTTTTCAAGCGTATCAAATTGAGATTGTAAAAGCTCAGGAGGCATAAAATGACCTGGGCGTTTAGAAATACGATCATAAATGTCCTCAAATGAACCATCTAAAAATATCCAATGGCAGTCCAAGTCAATTTTTTGATCCAATATAGTTCGGTATTGTTCCTTTAATGCAGAACAAGTAATGACTGCTCCAGACTTTTTTATTTCATGTTGAGCCAATTCTGAAAGCGCTTCCAGCCAGGGTTGTCGATCATCGTCATTCAACGCTTGTCCGCTTTTCATTTTTTGAATATTAGCTTCCGGATGAAAATCATCCGCATCAAAAAATGGAATAGCCAATCGTTCCGCAAGACCTTTTCCAATCGTAGTTTTACCAGATCCCGAAACCCCCATAACGTAGTATATCTTCTTCAATGCTTACTTTTTTATTTATAAAATTCTTTGCTCTCTGTGAAACTCCTGGTCTGAAAATTACTTAGACAGATTCAAAATACATTGCTCCCGTATTTCCCAAATCTCATCAAAAGAATAAGGAACAGCTTGTTCTTTTTTCCATGATTGTAAAAAGGTCTTATGATAATTAACTTTAAAATCGCCAATTTGCTCCGGGACAATTTCCTGCTCCTCCATAATAGCATTTTTTATGCTTTCGATGGAAGCATTTGGATTCGTGATATCCATTCGTTTTCCGTTCCAACTTAAATAACAATGAGCCTCAGGTATATATTCCAACCCTTTTTCTAATAAGACATTCCCAATTCCTGGAGTATTCAGGTGATTCATTTTGTACAAGCCAATGATTAGTTTCAGGGTATCATTACCTTGTTCCATTGCAATTTTTTTGATCAAAGCATGTTTGGTCGAACAAGTTCCTTTTAATTCTTCTAAAACCTGTTCTGGTTTACTTCGATCCTTCGTTCTACCATAAGGGAGCTGTTGGATAAATTGGATTAGGCCATCAAAGTCTTGGATGCCTAAAAGTATGGCTTGATCACTTATTGGAAATCCTGATTGTAGGTAGATGTTTTTCATATTTTCGCTAAAGTAAAGAAGGTAGAAGACATTCTTTCTATTTCAAAAGAAATTTACTGATTTTAACTGCGTTATTAATTCAGTCTTATTTGGTATAGAAAAGACTAAGCTGTATTTTTATTCCCTAATTCTAATAGCTTATGATGGATCGATTTATTGGAAAGGAGCTTTTTTTGATACTAATTGTACTTTGTGTTGGCTTTTCCTTAAAAGCAACCCAGCTTCCTGAAGGTTTTGCTGAAATTGAAATAGCAAGCGAATTAGACCCCACTGCCTTAGCTTTGGCACCGGATGGCCGTGTTTTTATTGCTGAAAAGAATGGACAAGTTTTAATCGTACGGGATGGAGAAGTCTTACCTGATCCGTTTCTGAAATTAGATGTAGATAACTATAATGAACGTGGATTACAAAGTATAGCCATTCACCCTGATTTTGAAATCAATAATTATATCTACTTTTTCTATATGGCACCCGGAGATAATTTCAACCGAGTGACACGATGGACGGCGAATGGTGATTTTGCGATCCCCGGAAGCGAAGTAGTTTTATATGAAATGGATATTTCTTTTGGTCCCAATCATAATGGTGGAG
>CAYXQH010000883.1:0-2524 GCA_964467425.1 uncultured Saprospiraceae bacterium | reverse complement strand
GGGTTCATCTTTATTTTCTACATCATCTTTTATTTTAATAAAATTGAAATGCTGAGTAGCATGTAGTGGCGCCAGCTACCGCTTTGTAATTGGAATACATCTAAAAGACTCCTCAAATTCGGAAAAGTTGCAGGAAAAAGTGTTAAAATTTTATAGCGTTTGTATCGAATCAGTATTCATAGTAAAATTCGCATTTAGTAAGAAGAAAAACCCAATCATTTTTACTCCCCGACTACCCTACCCAATAAAGCCTTCACGGGGTGGTAATGTTTCACGACAATAACAGAACGATCTGTTGTTTGAGCAATAGCTTCAGGAATATTACCCAGCATAACCTGAGGATAAATACTTTTACCAACAGCACCTACCATTACCACATCATGGTTTTTTGCTTCCTTTACAATCCCCTTAATAACGGACTTATTAATAATTAACTTTGAAGCAACCTCCATATTCTTATCTTCCTTAAAGCGCGTCACAGCCTTAAGGAGATTTTCTTTACTTACATCAGCATCTTCATTTTCTGCAGCTACCTGGCATACGGTAATCGCTCCTTCATTTTGTTGAGAAATAGAAAAGGCATATTGCTCTGCACATTTGGCATGCTCTCCTCCAGCGGTGGGTAATAAAATTCTTTTTATGGGGTCATCATTCATGATTTTAGCTAACATAATATCTGCCCGAGCTAAGCGTACTACGTCATCGGTAATCGTCCCCAATATTTTTTCAGCATTAGAACTGTAACCTTTCCAGCCCAAGATAATCAATCCGCAATTTCGTTCCTGACTGGTTTCTAAAATTGCTCTTGCTACATTATGACCTACTCGTATTAATGCATGGGTCGAAATTCCCTGATCTTCTGCAATCTTTCGAGCTTTTTTTAATAAAGGTCCTTCCTTTTCTATGACAGCTTCATCAAAACTTGTCGGAGGGATTTGTTCTGGAACGGTTACCACTTTGAGTAACCAGATTTCTCCGTTTCTATCTTTTGCTATGGATGTTGCCAATTTCATAAGATTCTCGGTGCTAGATGGATTTGAAATTGGAACCAATATTCTAAATCGTTTTTTATCGTCAGTTCCTTTCCCCTGGCTATGTGCAACATGTGATGCCACTCCTGGTAGATCATCCGCTTCTCCACGAACACCTTTCCAAGCAACAAAACCTAAGAGCCCCAATAATAAAGAACCAATAGCCAACAATAATGGAACCGGATGTTGAAAGATTTGAGCGATTAAATATAAATTAGCCAAGATTCCCAAGATTGGTAAAAGTGGAACTAATGGAACTCGAAAAGGCCGAACCATATCCGGGAATTTTCGACGATGTACGATTAAGGCTGCATTTACTAAAATCAAAGCAAGCAATAACACAGTATTTGCGAAAAAGGATAAATCTTCTAATGGTAAAGCGATCGCAAATAATAAAATTGCACCACTGACTAAAATAACAGCAATAATTGGTGTTCTGGTTTTTGAATTTATAATCCCTACTTCTTGCGGCATGTGTCCTAATTGACTCATCGCCAAAATAACTCTCGAACCAGCCATTATAGAAGCATTGGATGCAGAGATCATTGAAAATATCGCTCCTGCTATAATTACATAACCTCCAATATATCCTAAAAACTTTTGAGCCGCTTCTCCCATTGATGCTTCCGTATATTCTGTCAAGCCAGCAAAAAGTACGACTAAAACTACCAAGGTATATAAAAGCGTCACCACTCCCATAGAAATAAAAATTCCTTTAGGTATAATCTTCACGGGATTCTTTACTTCTCCTGCAGAGGCTGCAATTGCTGAAAAACCAAAAAAGGTAATAAATACCATAGCGGCCGTTGAGCCAATCTGAACAATATCTGTACTGAATCGATTCATTACTTCTTCAATTTCAATGAATTTCAATCCACCAAAAATAAACCAAATCAGTAAAACCACTTTTGCCAGCGTTACCCAAATCTGAAACTTTCCACTTTCTTTTGTTCCTTTTATATTTAATAAAGTCAGCCCAATCAACATAACAATTCCAAACAGCGATTCGATTGGACTATGCCAGACGAATTCATTAAAATAGCTGGATAAACTAGCAATATAAAAAGCACAAGATGAAGCATAGCCCAAAAATAAAGCCCAACCAACAAAATAGGCTAAAGGCGGAGAAAAGGTTTTTCTTGCATAAAGATAGCCTTCCCCGGTGCGAGGATAAATGGATACAAACTCACAATATGTTAGTGCAGTAAAAGTAGCTACGATCGCTGCTAATAAGAAAGATAAAATAGCGGCTGAACCTACGTTTCTAATAGCCAGTCCGGAGAGGGTAAAAATTCCTGCTGCAATCATTGTCCCTATCCCAATAGCAAGTACAGAACTTAAGCCTAAATCTCGACTCAACTCTGTTTTTATATTGCTTTGTTGTTTCTGGTTTTTTGAATCTTCAGCCATCTCGTGTATTAACAGCGTTTAAAGTATGTTTAAATGTCTAGCTAATATATAGTAATTGTAGGTTTTGACAAAAATTATTATAA
>CAYXQH010000882.1:0-2531 GCA_964467425.1 uncultured Saprospiraceae bacterium | reverse complement strand
TCTAAAATAGCTATAGTTTTAAGGCAAATAAAAAGATTTATGCTTTTAACAATTGTTAGTGCTACTCCATTTGAAATTGCTCCATTAGAGCAACATTTGAAGAAATTTTATGATGGAAAAGATATTGGCTTTTTTGAAAAGGGTTCATTGCAAATAAGACTTTTAATTACAGGAGTTGGGATGCCGTTAACCGGATTCCAACTTGGCTGGTATCTTTCAAAAGAAAAGCCTGATTTACTTATCAATGCAGGTGTAGCCGGAGCGATCAATAGAGATTTACAATTAGGCGATGTAGTCTTGGTAGAATCTGATCGATTTGGAGATTTAGGTGTGGAGGAAGCGGATGGTCGTTTTGCAGATATTCATGAAATGCGATTGATTGATCCAAATGATGCCCCTTTTGAGAAAGGTGTTTTAAAAAACCCTAATTCGATTGGATTTGATTTTCTACCGAAAGTAAGTGGGATAACAGTCAATAAAGTACACGGCTATCAGCCAAGTATTGAAGCATTTACAAAAAAGTATAATGCAGATATTGAAACGATGGAAAGTGTTGCCCTGTTTTTTGCCTGCCTACAAACCGGAACTAATTTCCTTGCGCTACGATCTATTTCTAATTATGTGGAAAGTAGAAATCGAGAAGCCTGGAAATTGGATCTTGCAATAGGAAACCTAAATAAAACAATTGTTCAAATTGTTGAAATTTTAGAAAAACAATAAATCAATCATGCTGAAAATTATTCGTACCAATTCAGATCACGAAGATTTTATTGCATTAGTAAAATCTCTAGATCAGGATCTAGCGGAAAGAGATGGTGAAGACCATGCTTTTTATGCACAGTTTAATAAAATCGATAAAATCAAACATACTATTGTTGCTTATCTAGATGATGCTCCAGTGGCTTGTGGAGCGATTAAACAATTTGATGAAGGCGTTATGGAAGTTAAAAGAATGTATACAAAACCAGCTTCGAGAGGTCAAAGAATTGCAAGTAAAGTATTGGCTGCTTTAGAGGTTTGGGCAAAAGAGATATCTTATAAAAAGTGTATCTTAGAAACAGGTAAAAGACAGCCAGAGGCTATTTCGCTTTACAAAAAGAACGGCTATAAAATCATCCCGAATTACGGTCAATATGCGAATATTGAAAACAGTGTTTGTTTTGAAAAGGAATTGGATTAATCTTTTTTAAAGTCAAACTAAAATTAATAAATCATGAAAATAAAAGCTGTATTGACCTTTGCGATTTCATTTTTAGTTTCCTTGAATATTCATGCTCAACCTGCTATCGAATGGCAACAATCTTATGGAGGATCAGAAAATGAATTTGGCAACAACATACAACAAACCATTGATGGAGGTTATATAGTTGCAGGGAACTCTCAATCAAGTGATGGGGACGTTTCTGAAAATCAAGGACAATCTGATTTTTGGGTGATCAAATTAAATAATTTAGGAACGCTTGAATGGCAAAAATCTTATGGAGGATCTGGGAATGAATTTATTGGAATTATTTCGCAAACTATGGATGGTGGATATCTTTTAGGGGGAGGCTCTATTTCAAATGACGGTGATGTAACTGGAAACCATGGAGGTTTTGATTGTTGGGTGGTGAAATTATCAGAAACAGGAAATATAGAATGGCAAAAAACATACGGTGGTTCAGGATCTGATTTAATATTATCATTAGCATTAACTGCAGATGGAGGGGCTGTTTTTACAAGTATTTCTGGCTCAAATGATGGCGATGTTACGGGAAATCACGGAGGTGAAGATTGTTGGGTGGTGAAATTGTCGGAGACAGGGAATATAGAATGGCAAAAAGCGCTTGGTGGTTCTGATTATGATTTTGGAGCTTCGATAAAACAAACGACTGAAGGAGGGTATATTATTGGAGGCTACTCAAGATCGAATGATGGTGATGTTCCAGCTAACCAGGGCGAGACAGATTATTGGGTAGTAAAACTAGATGAGGCAGGCAGTATTGTCTGGAATAAATCTTATGGAGGGGCAAAAGTGGATCAAATTTCTTCCATTTCTCAAACCAATGATAATGGCTTTATTCTTTCAGGTATTTCAAGATCAAGTGATGGTGATGTTGCCGAAAATTTTGGAGATGCTGATTATTGGATATTAAAATTAGATAATTCCGGATCGATAGAATGGCAGAAAACATTAGGTGGTGCATCATACGATAGTGGACGTTCTATAAAACAAACGTCAGATGGAGGGTACATCATTTTAGGTAATTCTACTTCATCGAATGGTGATGTTTCTGAAAACCAAGGGAGCTATGATTTCTGGGCTGTTAAGTTAAATAATGCAGGAACATTAGAATGGCAAAAATCCTATGGAGGCTCGATGTTTGATTTTGCATTTTATGTTGATCAAACTTCGGATAATGGATACATTCTTTCCGGGTATAGCGATTCATCAGATGGAGATCTTTCCGAGAATCAGGGCAGCACTGATATCTGGGTTGTAAAACTTTTAGGTGTCCCTGTTGGAGTAGATGATGTTATAGATCCTATCC
>CAYXQH010000881.1:0-2536 GCA_964467425.1 uncultured Saprospiraceae bacterium | reverse complement strand
ATCAAGTTGCCCAAATATATTTTGATAATACAGATTGGCCGGGTAATAACATCAAATATTGGAAACATAAAAATGGAAAATGGCGATGGATTTTATTTGACACTGATTTTGGATTTGGTATTTGGAATGATAATAACTTCAATAATAACACCTTGCGATTTGCTTTGCAAAGCAATGGTCCAGCTTGGCCTAACCCCCCTTGGTCCACTTTACTGTTTAGAAAATTAATGGAGAATGAGGGTTTTAAAAATTCGTTTATCAATACCTTTGCAGATGAACTAAACACTCGTTTTGAACCAACCAAAGTAAAGGCAAAGATTAACGAAAATGCTCAAGTAATTAGAAATGAGATGTCTCGTCATATCACTAGATGGTCACAGAGGAACTTTGCAAATTGGTTAAGTAGGGTGAGTGCGATGCAGAATTTTGCAGATAGACGGCAATTTACTATGCGTAATATTATTCAGTCAGAATTTGATTTACCTGCCAAAAGAACGGTTTTATTACAGATTGATGATGTGGAGGCGGGCAGTATACAATTAAACTCCCTTCGTATAGAAGAGACAGATTGGTCAGGTATTTATTTTGAATCGGTTCCCATCACCATGACTGCCATACCAAAAGAAGGATATGTTTTTGATCATTGGTCGGGATTGATGAATACGACGGAAGAAAGTATAACGATTGATTTAAAAAATACATCTGCTTCCATCTTCAAAGCGAATTTTAGGGTAAATGATTCGACCACTAGTGCAGAGGTCGCAAATGTCTTAAAGCAATATATACAAATAACGCCTAATCCAGTAGTTGATGAATTATTTGTAAACATTGCACTTCCTAAGCAAGAATTTATTAATATTGAGCTGTTGGATAGTTCAGGAAAAATAGTCCAACATAATAACAACATTTCAAAAGAAGTTTTGAAGGAGCAATTCCAATTAGATATGTCCTTATTACCCAAAGGACCCTATTGGGTTCGAATTAGTGTGGGGACTCAACAGATTGTGGAACAAGTGATTAAGTTGTAAAGTAAGGCGGATTGTTAATTCGCAATAAAATCAAGGGCGGATTAACAATCCGCTTCACAAAAAAATACCAATGTCCAAACCCTACAAATTTTGCCCAATGTGTACTGCTCCTTTAGCTAAAAACGAAGAAGGCTATCAAGGTTGCACGAATACGGAATGTAATTTTGTTCATTATGAAAATCCGACACCTGTAGTTGGTGCAATTGTAGAATACGAAGAAAGTAGTGTCATACTAGTACAAAACGTAGGTTGGCCAAGTCACTGGTATGGTTTAGTCACTGGTTTTTTAGAAAAGCATGAACATCCAGATGAAGCGGTCCTTCGAGAAATAGAGGAAGAGATTGGACTTAAAGCGGAATTGATAGAATTTAGAGGTCATTATGATTTTAAACAGATGAATCAAATAATTATGATTTATCATGTAAAAGCATCAGGTCCAATTACAAAAGGAGAGGAGTTAGCAGATTATAAAGTTATTCCAATTGAGAAAGCGAAAGGGTGGGGAGCGGCAACAGGTATTGCTTTGGATAAGTGGTTATTGGAGAAGAGAGGATACTAGAGGAAACTCAAATATGCTTTAGCAATTTTGCAAGCAAAATAAAAATATAGAACACAGAGTCACAGAGGCCACAGAGTTAGCTAATTTCTCCGTGGTCTCCGTATTTATTAATTTTATCGAGCTTTCGTTAGAAAGCCTTCCTGATTCAAATACTCTTTTCTCCCTCAACGACCTCTTTGACCCAAGTAGTTCTACAGCGGCCCATGTCACAATTCATTTTTTTAATTAACTGTCCAGTTTCATCAAAGAGTTCTAATGGTCCATGTTCATTATCTCCATCTAGGTAGGCACCTTTTGCCTTTAATTGTCCATTGATATGGTATTCTATAAAAGAGCCATTTTCTTCATTATTTTCAAAAGTAACCACTTCCATTTTTTCGCCCGTTTCATAAAAACGAGTCCAAGGACCATTCATGGTGCTATTGGTATAGCTTCCTTCTAATTCTAATTGACCGTTATCATAATAGGCTTGGTATAAGCCATCAAAATCCCCTTCTTTATATTTTTCTATAAATTGTATTTGCCCATTGGTATAGTATATCTTTCGTTCGCCATGTAGGATGTCTTTTTGATAATCGGCTTCTTCCATGACCGTGCCGTTTTCAAAATATTGAATACGTTTTCCTTCTTTGAGTTTTGTTTTTTTATTTTGAGTAAATCGTTCAGTTAAGACTCCAGCATCATCTATTATTTCGATAGTTTCTACGCTAGAGCAAGCAGTAAAAAGAAAAAATAAGAATAGGCTAAGGAAAGATATTTTCATTGTGTGTCGTTTATAAAAGTAGTGTTAAATAAAAAACTGACAATCAGTTTTTATAAAGGTAACTTCTGGTAATCGGCAAGCGGTAGCTTTGATATTGTTTTTTAGAGGTAGCGATTTTGCTAGGTTTTTTATAAAAAAATCTAACAAAATCGCTACCTCTAAAGTAATATAGTAAACATACTTGTT
>CAYXQH010000880.1:0-2563 GCA_964467425.1 uncultured Saprospiraceae bacterium | reverse complement strand
TCACCTTTCACCTTTCACCTTTCACCTTTCACCTTTCACCTTTCACCTTTCACCTTTCAACCCTGTCACTTCAAAGGTACTCCATTCTCATCCGTCGTTAAGACTTCGCTCATGTAGTTAAAGAAAGGCCGCATAGATTTAAAGGATTTACTGAGGTCATTGACAAAGCCAGGAGCAAGTACTTCCTTATCTGTAAATTGTCGGTAAACGATAAATTGTTTGTAGCGTAATAAATCAATTGCCGGATGATTTTTATCAAATCCTCTGGGCGCAGATTTGACCTGTTCACCTTCGAGACTTCCAAACGTTTTTTTGAAGGCAGCAGATTTGAGGATTTTTCGAAAGGGTTTATCGTTGGCTGCAATCTCCTGGCGGATCCGCTTTAGGTCTGCGGAGTTCGGTCCCCAGAAACCACCAGCTGCAAAACTATTCCCTGGTTCTATTTTAAAAAAGTAACCCCCTCGGAGCCATTTCGTTGCACGTTTCATACTCGTACTCAGGCTACCTTTATAAGGTGTTTTATCTTTGGAAAATCGGATGTCCCGATATATCCGGTATAATTTGATTCGCTCAATTTCATCATGATAACTCATCTTATTAAGCAAAGCTTCATTCAGCGCTTTCATCTCATCATTAGCTTCAAGATAGCGATCCTTGTTTTTAGCAAACCAATCGCGATTATTATTGGCCTGAAGGTCTTTTAAAAATTTGAAGGTGGATTTTGAAATATGGTTATTAGGCATTTTTTCTTTTTTTGCGAAGCTAAGTTATTTCTGGAAAGCTTCAAAATATGAAGCAAGTAAAACCTTTGCAAGATTTATTTATATTAAATAAAAAACAATATGTTAGTATTGATATTTGAAATATCTTCGCTTTCAAATAGGAGCATCTTGTACATATATTATTCCTCACATTCTAAAACATAAAGCAATGAAACAATTAACGCAAGTCTTATTCCATTCAACGAGATTTTTAATATTGGTTTGTTTAATTATAGCAAGTAGCCAGAAAGTAATCGCTCAGAAAAATACTATAAAGCTAACTGCGATGACCAAACAGAAAGTTAGTTTTAGCTATGAAAGGGGCATTGGCCGTTTTGCTTCCTTAGGAATAGGGGTTATTGGTTATAATCATACTGCCAAAGGTTCTTTTTTCTTTGGGGAGGGTTTTTTTGGAGAACCACCCGTTTATAAAAATAATGGAGCCCGATTTAGTACAGAAGCCAGAATATATATGGGGAATAATGAATATTCCTTGAGTGGTGCCTATTTAGGAGTCAGTCTTTCAACTGGAACGCATCGACTCAGCCGAAGTGATATTCGAAATAAAGCACTTACAAAGGCAGAAGGTTTTGGATTGAAGTTTGGCTGGCAGAAGGCAAGTGGACCAATTACTTTTGATATGGGGCTTAATTTTTTAAATAATTCTGTAAAGAAAGGAGATAAAGGGTTTGAATCATCGAGTGGTAAAATACAACGCTTTAATGTAGATATGGATGGTTTTGAACCGGAGCTTTACGTAGGTATTGGTGTTGCTTTCTAGATAAGGTCTCCATCCGATTTTATTCTCTTAAGATATAAAACAAACGGTATTTGGTTTTAATCATTCGGTCTAACCGAAAATCTAAGACCAAATACCGTTTGAAAAAACTATCCTTACATCCTCAATACCTTTGTCGAAACAGTTTTGTCCTCCAATTGAATTTCCATTAGATATAAACCTTTGTCGGCCGGTAATTCAATTTGACTAGAAGGGGATTCGATGGTTTTAATCAAAACACCATTAAGATTATAAATCCGAATTTTTTGAATTAAGTTTGGATGTTTTATGGTTAGCAGACCATCTACGGTAGGATTTGGAGCAAGGCCAATTTCTTGTGGACTGACTTCTACGGTTGAAACAGCGTTAACAAAAAGATCATTGATTTGAGCAGAGTTGACAAGTACAGCCGATTGATCTGCATTATCATACATTTCCCGAAAGGTTTCTATTTCAGGAGTAGACTCACTAAACATTTCCGCCATCCATTTAGGTGGAAGCGATTGATACCATACCTTTGCTCTGATATCTACCAAACCGGTATAATTATTTAGTGGAATGTGATAGTATATCACATCACTTCCGGATCCTTCTACACCACTTTCTGTTTTATTAAAATCAGCATCATTGACCGCATTGCCAATAATCTGTGTCGTATCATATACTTGATGATTGGTCGTGAAACCAATAGGAGGGAGGCGGTTATCTTTCAGACCAGCAAAAGCTCTTTCAAGTACCGTCGTAAAATCACTATTTACATCCCCGTTGACCAATTCGTAAATTTGAACCTGGCTCGTTTCATTAATCACCTGATAATGCGGCTCATAATGTGGATCTTGTCCTTCTACCTCATAGCTGTCATCTAAAACACCTGATTTGAAAAGCGTATCGCCCTGTTCTGTAATAACTGTGAATTCAATGAAGGCTCTCCGACTCGGATATCCGGAAGGAAATTTATGCCCGGCTTTATTATTTAAAACTACTTTAAAATAAGCAGAGTCAACGTCAAGATTTTCTAATTCTA
>CAYXQH010000879.1:0-2563 GCA_964467425.1 uncultured Saprospiraceae bacterium | reverse complement strand
TTTGCTTCAATCACTGTTGGCTCAATAAAATAACCTTTTGATTTATCGTAATTTCCTCCAGCAATAATTTCTGCTTTTTTAGACTTTTTTGTTCTGGCGATATGACCAGAAATTTTATCGAAAGCACGCTTGTCAATTACCGCATTGATAAAATTGCTAAAGTCCTCCGGATCTCCCATCTTCATAGATTCTAAATCCTTGATGATATATCTTTTCACATCTTTCCACATTCCTTTTGGAATATAAGCTCGAGATGCTGCAGAACATTTTTGTCCTTGATATTCGAAAGCTCCTCTAACAAGAGCAGTTGCGACTTCTTTAGCATTAGCTGAAGCATGTGCAATGACATAATCTTTTCCACCAGTCTCTCCTACTATTCTTGGATAAGATTTATACTTATGAATATTATTGCCTATCGTTTGCCATAGGTTTTGAAATACACCAGTACTTCCAGTAAAATGCAGTCCAGCAAATTCAGGATGTTTAAAAACGATATCTCCTACAACCGGACCATCTGCATATACTAAATTGATAACTCCGTCAGGTAGACCAGCTGCCTCAAATAAATCCATAATAACTGCTGCGGAATAAATCTGCGTTTCAGCAGGTTTCCAAATACAAACATTACCTAACATAGCAGGTGCAGCACATAAGTTTCCTGCAATAGAAGTGAAATTAAAAGGCGTTAATGCAAAAATAAACCCTTCTAATGGACGGTGCTCCATTCGATTCCAAATTCCCGGGACGCTTTCCGGTTGTTCCGAATAAATCTGTGTCATAAACTGCGCATTATATCGCAGAAAATCACAGAATTCAGCAACACTATCAATTTCTGCCTGGTATATATTCTTAGATTGTCCAAGCATCGTTGCAGCATTCATTCTAGCCCGAAATGGACCACTCAATAAATCTGCAGCTTTCAAGAAAATTGCTGCACGCTCTTGCCAGGGCATATTTTCCCAGGCTGGCTTCGCTTTGAGCGCAGCATCAATTGCTTTTTTTACATGCGTTGAGTTACCTTTTGAGTAATGACCTAAGACATGTTTATGATCATGTGGTGGTGTAATTTTGATTTTATCTTTAGTCCTAACTTTTTTACCGCCGATATACATCGGGATATCTATCTTACTAGATTTCATAGCGGCGTAAGTTTTCTGCACGGCTGCTCGTTCTGGAGAGCCAGGTTCGTAGCTTAAAACAGGTTCGTTCGTTGCTACTGGTACTTCAAAAAATGCGTTTGACATAACCTTCGTATTGGTTTTATTAGTATGATTTAAATTGGTGCAAAAGTAATAGTTCACTTGGAGATAATGAAATCTTTATCCCAAACAAATAAACTTAAAGACATTTTTAAAACAAGTTGAATTGTTAAACAAAGAGTAACCCGTTAGATTGCTAATTGTTCATTATTATAATTTAATCTCAGGTGGTAAGAAAGGAGATGCGTCTCCTTTTCCTTTGATAATTTCTCGGACGATAGTTGAGCTGATATGAGAAAAGGCAGGTCGACTAATCAGAAATAGTGTTTCAAGACCATCTCCTACTATGCTATTTAGCTGAGAGATTGTTTTTTCATAATCAAAATCTGAAGCATTTCTAAGCCCTCGGAGCATATAGTTCGCACCGATCTCTTTACAATAATGTGCAGTCAAACCTTCATAGGAATCGATTTTTACACTGGGTTCATTTTCGAAAACCTTTTCTAACCATTCCATTCGTTGCTCCAAAGAAAAGAGATATTTCTTAGAGGAATTAATCCCAATAGCAACAATAATTTCATCAAATAAAGGAACAGCTCGTTTGACAATATCTACGTGTCCTGAGGTAATTGGGTCAAAAGAACCCGGGAAGATCGCTTTTTTCATATGTTTAAAATTATTCTGCAATTAAAATATGCAGAATAATTTCTGCACATATGTAACCGCTTTGCTCTCCCATGATTTTTTTTAATCATTCCCTTACGTGAGTTTTTAATTAAATAAAATCATGGTCGTTTCATAGGTCTAATCCTTTCAAATAGAGTTGAAAATTTTCATCATCGAAACATACGAAAATTACTTCATCAAATACTTCATTTTCTCTTAAAAAATCTTGAACTGTTTTAATAGCTATTTCAGCCGCTAAGTTTTTAGGGAATCGATAAACCCCTGTGCTGATATTCGGAAAAGCAATAGTTTTAATTCCATGGTCTATTGCTAGTTGCAAACTATTTTTATAACAACAAGCCAATAGTTCAGAAAGTTCGGGTACTTGATCTTCGGTCCAGACAGGACCTACGGTATGAATAACATATTTGGAAGGAAGCTCACCGGCAGTAGTAATTACAGCTTCGCCAGTTTTACATCCCCCTTGTTTAGCTCTGATAGCTCGGCACGCAGCTAATATTTCAGGACCACCAGCTCGATGTATCGCTCCGTCAACTCCACCACCGCCAAGCAAAGATGAATTTGCTGCATTGACAATCGCCGTCGTTTGAATCTTAGTAATATCTCCTTGTATGACTTTAATCTTTTCCATCATCAGGGATAAATTTAAAAGAATCCAAAAACTTATCTATAGAAGG
>CAYXQH010000878.1:0-2576 GCA_964467425.1 uncultured Saprospiraceae bacterium | reverse complement strand
GGAGCTGGATTTTATTTCTTATAAGTTATATCCAAAAGTCTATCAGGATTATTTAGCACATTTTGAAGAATATGGCGCCGTAAGAAACCTGCCAACACTTCCGTTTTTCTATGGCCTGCAACCGAATGAAGAAACCTTAGTAGAGCTTGATTTAGGGAAAACGATTTTAATAAAATACCTTAATATGACGGAACCAAATGAACATGGTACCCGATTAGTCTTTTTTAATTTGAATGGTCAAACCAGATCCGTCGAAATCAAGGACAATGCTGTCGAAACTGATGTTGTTGCGCATGAAAAAGCTTCAGAACCTTCACATGTAGGTTCACCACTGCAGGGAAGCCTTTCTAAAATACTAGTGAAAGAAGGTGACGAAATAGAGGTGAATACACCGCTTTTTATTATTGAGGCAATGAAAATGGAATCCACAATTACTTCACCAATGAAAGGACGTGTTGAAAGAATTTATCTTAGTGAACGTACGATGGTACAGCAGGATGACCTGGTGATTGAATTAGAAATTGAGCACTCTTAATTCAATATTCAATATTGGATATTCATTCCACATTCCACATTAAAAAAAAGCCTGTCTCCGGTTTCCCGAAGCAGGCTTTTTGCACATATTGATCTCATGAAAAAAATCAATTATTTTAGCAGCACCATTTTGCGCGTCGCAGTTTGATCTGCAACATCCAGACGGTAGTAAAATATACCGTGTCCCATCAAGTCTGCGCTGCTAACTGGCACTTCATTATACCCTTTGCTGAAGTCTCCCTGAATAACTTTGATGACTCGACCCGCAAGGTCGTAGATGGTCAAAGTGCCAGGATCGTTCTCTGGTAAATTGAAGCTAATAACCGTTTCTCCTTTAAATGGATTTGGACGGTTTTGGAACAATTGGAAATGATCCCTTGCTATTCCATTCTCAGATTCGAAAGCAAGCGAAATAGCCGAAGACTCATCGTTTAAATAAGCCTGCGCCTTTGTGTATCTTGAATTGATATTAATAACCTCACTCAAAGGAGTATCCTTTAATGCTTTAAAAGTCAAGCTAAAGCTAGTAGACTTTTGAGTGTTCATGAAGGTCGTTGTATGCCAGCTGGAAGTGATAATACCCTGATCTAATAAATGAAGACCAAAGTTGTTTTCACTAATGCCATCTAAAGTTCCTCCGCTAATATTTTCTAAAGCTAAAGCGCCTTGGTCGAATGCCAATGTAAACTGAAAACCTTGAAGATTCGTTAGTGCATCGATTTTAAAATCAACAGTATAAATTGCTCCGGCTCGAAGGTTTTTCTCTTCTACATAAAATAAAAACTCTTCTCCATTGTTTCTGTCATCCACATCGCCTACAAAATCATTGGGAGAAGAACTGCAGTTGACATCACCAATTTTTACACCGATGAAATTAGCCTGCATATCTTCACTTAAATCATTAATCGTATACACTTCCGGGAATGTTGTTTCAAAAGGATCAGCAGGATTTGGGAAAACAAAACTTGCATCTACAAACCTCCAGGAAGTATTGTTTTGCATTTCAGTATCAATAAAGAGAATTAGTTTTTGAAGGGCTACCACATCTAAAACTGAAACGGTACCAGAATTATTAACATCCGCTGCAATAATCTTATAAGGTGTAGATAAGGATTCAATCTCTAATACATGACGACTTATTTTAACCAGGTCAAGTGTTGAAATTCCATTTAATGGATCGTCATTTCTTTCTGGAGTAACCGAATAATTATTCTCTACTGGAAGATCAAAAGAATACGTTCCTGCTTCTGTAGTTTCTTCCTCTTCTTCCATGTCTCCTGAAATCTCCACCATGACATGTTCTACTTCTTCTCCTTCTTCATTGGCAATGCCTCCGGAAACAATTGCATAATCAGGAGGGCTTGTACAAGAAGGATTGTTTGGATCCTGAACCATTACTTGTCCAACAATAAATGTCCAGTTACCATTGATATCTTCTATCCATAAATCCACAGATTGTGGACCTACACTTCCTGCTCCGGAGAAAACCCAGGATGCAGCAGCATCTGCTGGTGGCGTTGAAATATTACTTGGTCCAAGAGAAGGGCTTCTGATCAACCATTGGTTAATGCCGCAATTATCGGAAGTTGGAGAATTAGGATTGTCCCATTCTGTAGGAAATACTTCTACCATACATAGCCCTGCCATGAGATCTCTTGCAATAGAGAAAATGATATTTGGGGTTGGCGCTTTTCCGTCTCTAATCGTGAAAGGGTAGGAGCACATTGTAAAGTTGCCGCAAAAATCTTCCACTTTCCAAGTCACTAAATGGGTTCCTAAAGCATAGGTTGCCGTATGTGCTCCATCATTTCCAGGATCTGCAGTCCATGGAATATCTATTCCAGGATTATTTAAATAGTCGAAATCAATTTGAAAATTATAATTCAATTCATTACAATCATCGGTTGCAGTTGCGGTAAGTGTTGCACTTCCTGTAGCACAGTTAGGATCGTCAGAATCAAAAGAAAGAGAAGTCGGACAGTTGGTGAAAACCGGATCCGTAGTATTCATTACAGTGATTTCTTGTGTATAACACCAATGCG
>CAYXQH010000877.1:0-2578 GCA_964467425.1 uncultured Saprospiraceae bacterium | reverse complement strand
TAGGGTAGCCAAGATTTTGAGGTTCTGACCAAGTGCTTCCTACTTTTCTTGAAACAAATAAATCTCCTTCTCCTTGGCCTTTATGACCATTACTACTGAAGTACAAGGTCTCTCCATCCGTGGAAATAAACGGAGCTTCTTCATCGCCTTCTGTATTAATATTTCTTCCCAGGTTTTGAGGTTTTCCCCAATAGCCTTTTGGATTTAATTCACTGACATATAAATCAGCTCCTCCTGCACCTCCTTTTCTGGAGCTACTAAAAAACATAAATTTTCCGTCGCAAGTAATGGACGGTTGAGAATCCCAATACTCAGAATTTAAAAAACCGTCTACTCGTTTAACTTCTGAAACATCGCCGTCTTCTAAAAGAGCCTGATAAATATCACAGCCACCTTCCGTGTCTCGACGCATACAGCCCGCGAAATAAAAAGCTTTTCCATGTGTTTCAAACTTCGCCATACCTTCACTAGATTTAGTATTAATCGCTTTCCCGAATCGTTTGCTTTCTTGCCAATCTCCATCTTTAAAATGGCTGATCATGACATCTTCATTTCGATATTCAATTTGGCGAGTATAGACTAATTGAGTTCCATCACTGGTAATGGTTGGAAGGTATTCATCTTTGTCAGAATTAATGGCTTGTCCTACATTGATTGGAGATGGAAGGATTAGTGATGAATCAATATTGGCAATAAATTCGCAGTTTTCAAGCCGCTCTTCAATTAACTGCTCGTAGGTGTATTCGAGCCCTGATTCTTTCTCCTTATTTGCATAGTTTTTTATGCTATAAGAATTAAACTCTTCATAGTATTCTTTAGCCTTTTCAGGTTGATTTGTTCTGAAGTAGGCTTCACCACATTCGTAAAGAGCAGCTCTGGAAAGTTTCTTATCTAATTCAAATGATTTTTCATAGGCTTCAATAGCCTCTTCAAAATGATGTAATTGCAACAAAACAATTCCTAATTCGCGATAAGCAACAGCAAAATCGTCTTTTATTTTTATAGTATATTTTAATTGCTTTTTGGCGAGTTCATATTGCTGCATTGAAATTAGTCTTTGCGCCAGACGAAGTGATTTCTTTGCATTTCCCGTTTCCACGTACTCTTTATGGGTCTGTGCATTAGCACTAGTGCCTAAAATAAAGAATAAAAAGAAAAGTATATGAATTCTCATATGTACCTGTTTAATTAGTAGAATAGAAGAGTACTAACTTAATTTTAAAGCTTAAAAAGAGCTTCAATAACTACTAAAAACTCTTGGGTCTATTGAAGAATATGCAATTATACTGCCGATTTGAAAAGAGAAACAGACTTGAAAGGTTAAGTTTATAATAATGTTTTTCAGGGCAAGAGACTCTTGCCTAAACTAAGAAGATATATGATTGGAAAGCTTAGAACGCTGACTAAAAAGGGATCTCTTCTTTTTTATTTGAAGAAAGTTCTTCGATTTCAGCGACTGGCTCTGGTTTGGAGCTAATGTTTTTGAATTTTACGACTAATTTATACTTTGATCCCATGTTGCTCAAGACTGGCGAAAAAAGCATGTTCATAATTTGTCTTGCTTGTTGTTTAGATTTTGAAACAACATCATTATCAAAAGCTTCGCGACGAAATTCCCGGCGAAGAATATTGAAATTAGTATTTAAGTCAGCGTTTTGTACTTCTCTGAGCCAACCGATATCGAGCTTGTCAATCTTTGGATAAACTTCATGGGAAAGAACACTGGGTTCTGGCATAACAATCGTTAGCGTTTTAGCTTTAGAATTCAATTTCATATCGAAGTATTGATCCAGCTTAAAACCGATTTTCATTATGCTGATTGCAGAAACTTCAATGTCGGTAGAAGAAACTTCAAAGCCCCAAACCTTTGTCTGTAGTTGTTTCGTTAATCCTTTTTTATCTCTGACTTCATAGGTGCCTAATTCAGTGATTGTCTTTTCTACTCTTTCTTCCAGAAGGCCTTTTGATCGAGCAAAGTCATCAATAGCTGCCCGGTCTTGTAGTCGTTTGATCAATGGCTTCAAACCTTCGGTCATAGCAATACCACAGGGTGTATCAATCTTTCTTCCTTTAGCTGCAATTTTACCCCCTTCAACATCTAATAAAGTAGTGATAACATGATTGACCAGGAAACAAGTGTACTTTGATCCAACTTCATTTAATGCTTCAACAGCACTTGTGTTTCCGTTTTCATACCAGTCTTCATACAGATTAGCAGTAGTATCTCGAATGTTTACAAAGTCAGTGAAATAGAGTTGTTTAAGATAGGGGTGATGCTTTTGATATTCTGTTTCTAACTGCATTTTTAAGCTATCCGGAAAAGCCATCCGATTTGCAACATGATGCACCAGAGACATATTAAAATTGTAAATTAATTCATCAAATTCACGATGATAACGATGTGGATTATTTAAGATAGCAAGGATATTCTCATCTTCTACGTCAAAATTGAATTCTGAAGGGACATAATTTACCTGCATTTCTTCCGGAATGAAGGTATAATCTGCAACCTTATTTTTATAGAAATTAAAGAGGATAACTCCACCTACACATAAAACAGAAATGTAGAGTAACATTT
>CAYXQH010000876.1:0-2578 GCA_964467425.1 uncultured Saprospiraceae bacterium | reverse complement strand
AAGTTTCCTGATGTCTTTTTTAACATTTCAAATTTGTACTGTATTAGATAATTATTAATTAATCTGATATAGTGTTTAATTAAATATTTTAATCCAATAAAATGATCCAGCAACTTGAGGAAATCCTACACTACGAAAACCCGTCCGTAATTGAACGTTTTCAAAATCGATATCCATTCGCGAAATCTGATAGTCATCTAATTTTTGATGACCTTAAACGTTTTTTATGGTTATCTGCAAGTATTGAAGAAAAAAAACAAGATGGACAAGATACTCCCGATATTAGTTTTAGTGAAAGTATGTACGTTTTAGAAGAAATGTGGCAGGCATTTATACTTTCGACCAATGATTATATTGATTTTTGTAATAATTATTTTGGTCGATACCTGCATCATCCGACCCAAAAGATCAAGTATCAAGCAAATTTTGAAAAATTAGGTAAGGACGAAGCTATGGAAATTTTTGTTACCGATCTGATTACTTGTGTATATGAAAATTTGGGGGAAGAGGTAGCGAATAGATGGTTTGATCAGTATACAAATTACGAAAAAATGGAGCATTCATCTACAGGTGATTCTGCATCAACATCCATTAAAAATTATACAAGAGAAGAATTCATACGCGAGAAAAAAAGGATGGATTTTAAATCTCAGGATGACATTCCTAAATACACTCAGGATGGGTTTATCCTTAAAAAGATTCCTGAAACCCTCTTTAACCAGTTGCTTGAATTTTATAATCCCAGAAAAGGGGAAGCAATTGATGAGTATGAAAAAGGTAGTTATTTTGAGAAATTTATTCAAACAGATACAAGTGCAATCGCATCTGGCAAAATTGATATTGATAATGATATCAAACAAGCAGTTAACCATCATATACAGCCGATAGTGGAAGATTGGTTAGGGAAAGAACTTCTTTCCACGGCTACTTATGGTATTAGGGTCTATCGACGTGGTGCCTACTTGAATCTTCATACTGATCGTTTTCAAACACATATCATTGGGGTGATTTTGAATATTGATCAGAAAGTAGAAGAACCCTGGCATTTGCAAATTAAAGATCATGAAAATAAATTACATGAATTGATCTTAGACACGGGAGAAATGCTTTTATACGAAAGTGCTACCCTTGAACATGGACGGGTGAATCCGCTCAAAGGGGATTATTATTCAAATCTCTTTGCACATTATATTCCAATCGACTAATTGGACTATAAAAATTTGCGCAATTTTTAAATGGTGCTTACTTTATTTTGCCTTAATTTATATTCAACTATTTACGAAGGAATCATGGTGTCAACAAAAAAAGTAAATCAGAAAACATACAGTCGGCCAGAGCTTAAGTATTTATCTGCTGAAGAAATAGCTTTACTGGAGAAGGTGAAAAAGATTTGTGAAAATGGCCCTATTAAAAGTAGTGACCTTGTACATAAATTATTGAACACCGGTTTGTTACAGCTTTATTTACCAAAAAAATTACAAGGAAAGGACGCAAATTTAATGGCAACTCTTCTGATATTGGAGACCATCGCTTTCTATGATGCCTCTTGTGCCTGGAATGTCATGACTGGAATACAGTCTCCGATTTTTCTTTCTTATTTGCCAAAAGAAAAATTTGAAAACTTATATACTGAAAATCCTGACCTATTTTTAACTAATTCTTCTGCAAATTCAGGAGAAGCCATCAGAACAAAAGATGGATTTAAAGTTACAGGCACCTGGCGTTTTGGAAGTGGAGGACCTTTCGCAGATTATTATATGGGGTGGGCTAAATTAAAGGATCAGAAAAAAATAATATCTGTTTTATTATCTCCGGAAGATATTGAAACCATTGACGCAACCTGGGACGTGATTGGCTTGAAGTCAACAAATAGCCATACGTTTAAATCCAGTGATGTGTTTGTTCCCTTTGACAATACGACGATAGCTCACCAAAATATTCCTCATTATGATGAGCCCCAATTTGTACTCCCTACAAAAATTCATTTCAACATGCACATGGCAGCTATTTGTATTGGAATTACAAAAGCAGCGATTAATGAAATCGTAGGTATTTTAAAAAACAAGGTATTCGAAGAAAGTAATAAAAGGAAATATGAACAGGAAGCACTCTTGTCGCGCATTGGTTTTTTCGAATCTAAAATACAAATATTAAAAGCCTCTCTACTGGATGTAGCTGAAAACTCTTGGACGAATGCATCGAGTATACGTACGGACCAATCGCTGCATGTTCGATTGCAAGGTGTTCCTACTTGCGTAGTCAGGGAAAGTCGGGAAATTGTGAATGAGTTGTTTCAATATGGCGGAAGTCAATCAATAAGACAAAATTATAAACTTAATGATTGTTTTTGTGATATCAATACCTTAGCTCAACACGGAAATTTATCAATCAGCATTTATAGTAATATCGGGAAGTCTTTTGTAGAATAATTTCACATATTCCTGTCCTTTAAAAAGTCGGAATTCCTTGCAGTAATTCTACTTTGGATTAGTTTAAAATCAAAGTCTTAAAAAGTAAATGTCTGATTCGTTGCGCGTAATGTTTTTAGCACTAAAGCCACCAGGTTGGGGGATTACCT
>CAYXQH010000875.1:0-2580 GCA_964467425.1 uncultured Saprospiraceae bacterium | reverse complement strand
GCGAAGCCAAAAACACTATTATTAAAGTGTCTCTTGGTTATAATCAACTTAGATCTATCCACAAAAAAAGTATTACACTTCCGTTGATCGCCGCAGGTAGTCAACTAGTCTATACACCAAAACATCAATTTTTTTCTACCTTAAAAATAAATCATAAAGCAGCATTACTGGTTTTTCAACATCGATTTACTGGTGAAGTAACTACCCTAAATAACAATACATTACCTGGATACCATTTGAGCGATCTGACACTTGGCTATACTTTAAAAACGAACAGATGGCAACATCAGCTAAGTCTACGGATCAACAATTTATGGAATAAAGATTATCGAATTTTAGAACGGCGGGGAATGCCGGGGCGTCATCTTAGTTTCACTTTGAATACTAGGTTATAAAATATTTTTTCTCGCAGAGAAGCAGAGCACCTGCCTGCGGCAGGTTGTCGCAGAGCGAACGGGCTCTTTAACGTGTATATCTTTTATAGAAATTGAAAAAAATAAAAAACATGAAAAAATTATTTACACTTTTATTATTGGTTATTGGATTGGGTATAAATGCTCAAACTTATTTTGAAGATTCGGTTATGCCGGGAGAATTTCTTAACGACAGTTCGCCTGATACCGGTTTTGTTTTTGACAATCTATTTTTTCCTAATAGTTTCACTGATTGTGGAGAAGATTGTGAATTTTGGAGTGGCTGGGCGATTTCAGCCATGACAGATGTGACGACTCCTGGTCTCGATAATCAGTATAGTTCCATCGTAGGAGAAGGTACAGACGGATCGCCTGCCTATGCGGTTAGTTTTGCTTTTTCAGGATCTTATGTGACCCTGGATACGGAACAAACTACTGGAATGCTTACCATTCCTTCTGTGGCTATTACCAATAGTACTTACGCCTATTTGAGTATGCGAGATGGGGATAGTGTTGCCAAGAAATTTGGAGGAGAAACGGGGGACGATCCAGATTTTTTCCTACTAACGATAGAAACTTATTCCGAAGATGTGCTGCAAGAAACGATTCCATTTTACTTGGCGGATTATCGTTTTGAGGATAATAGTCAAGATTATATTTTGGACGAATGGATCGATGTTCCATTTTCTAATGCAGCAGTAGACAGTGTAAGGTTCAGTTTAACTTCTTCTGATGTAGGTATGTTTGGCATGAATACGCCCGCTTATTTTTGTGCGGATGCATTTGGTAACACACTGGTTCTCAACGTAAAAAACAATACGCTTTCTGGCATATCTTTAGTCAACACATTGGCTTCTTCCGAGTTAACAATTAACTCTGAATTGGATAAAAATGCTGATTATCAAATCTTTGGAATTAGCGGACAAGCCTTGCAACAAGGAAAGATAAGTCAAGGTGAGCAATATATTTCTATCAACAATTTACCCGTTGGAAAATACTGGATTCGCGTGCAGCAGGATGGCTTGCAATGGACGAAAGGTTTTGTTAAGCAGTGATCTTTTAGTTAATCAGTTGTATTTGGTTGATCAGTTAATTGGTACCACTTTCGGGCAAAACCAATTAACTGATTAATCGATTCACTGATCCACTATCTTACCAATCCATTAACCGCCAATCCAATCGAAAATGTGTTTCGTTCCTCTGAGGGATCATCTCTTCTGTAGGTTTTCTGATATCGTCGGGTAATAAAAAAATCGAGCGTAAAATTTGGCGAAAGGAGATTCGACCAGCCCACACTACCTTCTAGGAATAAATCTCTAGAAGCAGTGGTCCACCAATATTCATCTATGTCATTATTTCTATCTCTAACTCTCCTGTAATTACCTCGAATACCGGTTCCAGCTTGCAACCATATTTTTCCTTTTTTTTCTGGTCTAAAATATTTGCGAACTAATGGCATAAAGCCTAAAACCCCAATTCGATTGGAAACACTTAAATCTGTCTCGAATCGCAGTCCGGTTGTCCAACCGCTACCCCAAAATCGTTGAATTTCTGGTCTTAGAAAATCATTTCCTCCCAATTCAAAACTTCCTCCCACCAACCAATTACCAGGATAAAAACGATAATCGGTCTCGGAGGATTTCGTTTTATCTTTCGGATGGATAAAAAACTGTAATCGACCTTCAAGGTTTAGAGAACCAGCATCTACAAGCGTATTAGATTGATTTACCCCAGATCTAAAATTGATCACGTCATAATTGAATAAAAACTCGATCGCAATCGCTCGTTGTAGAAAAAAATGGAGACCAGCCTGCAAAAAAGCAGATTTAGTGGTTCGTATTCTAGTATCTCTTCCTATCTCTGAAAAAGTTATTTTGTTAAAAGAAATTTCACCTCCATAAAATAGATAAACTTTATCCAATTGCTTAAAATAGTGACGAACCAATAAATTTTGCTCGACAGGTGCAATTCGACGTTCTTCTATTCCGATTATTTCAAGGCTCAATTTACCACCTAACATCAAATGATCTGTTACCATATAGGCCAATTCCGGAGCCACAAAAAATCGTGTTGTACTTGAAAATGTTTCGCCTCCTAAATCAGGAAAAGTGGAAATAGTTAATCCCACCCCTCCATTAATCATCCAACTTCCTTTTTGTAGTTGCCC
>CAYXQH010000874.1:0-2594 GCA_964467425.1 uncultured Saprospiraceae bacterium | reverse complement strand
ACTACCTGACTACCTGACTACCTGACTACCTGACTACCTGACTACCTGACTACCCTTTATAAGATACCACAACCATTGAAATCCTCCACGCAAAACCATAAAGATCAAAAACGCCATCCATAGCCCCTGGTTACCGTAGATCGGAAAAAGTAAATAGTGAAAACCAAGATAGGAGAGTAGTGCTAGAAGCATGGTGTTACGCATTGCTTTGGAGGCAGTGAGTCCAATAAATACACCATCCCAAATATAACTTGGCGTAGAAAGAATCGGAAAGAGCACCATCCAAAATAAAAACGGTCTTGCTGCTTCGACCAGATGCAGATCTTCTGGTGGTGAAAATAAAGCAACTAACTGATTGCCAAATAGTAAGTAAATAAAACTAAAAAGCAGGGCCATGCTCATTCCCCAAATGAAGGAATACCGGATGGATTTTTTGAGTAGCAAATAATTTTTTGCGCCTTTGTATTTTCCAACCAAACTCTCCGAAGCGAAAGCAAAACCATCAACAGCATAAGCCATCCAATTTAAAAATTGTAATAAGATGACATTAACAGCGAGGATCGTTTCTCCTGCAGAAGAAGATTGACTATAGAAAAAGCCAAAAGAAAAAGTGAGGCAAAGGGTCCGAATAAAAATATCCCGATTTATGACTAAAAAGGATTTTAGTTTATGGATTTGCAAAATAGCTTTTGCAGAAAGTTGTTTTAATAAATAGCTATATTTTTTCAACCATAAAATTATTCCCAAAACGAGCCCTGTATATTGAGCGATGACCGTTGCTAGAGCAATCCCGTCAACTTCCATATCGAAATAATAAATGAAAACGAAGTTGCCAATGATATTAACAATGTTGATGACTAACGTCAATATCAGCGGATAGATCGCGTTTTGCATTCCGAAAAACCAGCCCATTAAAGCATATAGACCAAGTGTTGCTGGAGCTGCCCAGATTCTGACATTGAAATAGGTGTTGACCAATGGTGCCTGGCTTTCTGATACATTCAATAAGACATTGCCCCATTGTAGAAAAGGGCCTTGAATAGTTAAAATTATGAGGGCAATTAAAACGGAGACAGATAAGGCTCTGCCAAGCGTAGCCATCATTTCAGAGTCGTTTTTTTCGCCGAAAGCCTGCGCAGTGATGCCTGTCGTCCCCATTCGAAGGAAACCGAAATTCCAATAAATGAAGTTGAAAATCATCGCACCAAGCCCAACCGCTCCCAAATGTAATTCGGAAAATCTACCCATTAATATAGTATCCACCGTACTCAAAAGCGGTACAGAGATATTACTCAGGATATTCGGAATCGCCAGCCTTAAAATCTCCTTATTCATTTTTACCTGCAAAGCAGCCCGTTTTTTAAGGAATTAAGCTAAATTTGTGGGCAAATTTAGAGAAAACAAAGGGATTTATTACTTTACCCCTCCGAAGCAGATAACGAATAATAGATTAGAATCAACGTTTACTATTTTTACAAGATCTATTTTTATAGAAACGGCTATTTTTCGGACTGAATATCAAAAGAGCCTAAACACATGAAAGAACGATTCGATAAGTTTAAAGTCTGGATAACAAAAATCGGAAGAGAAATCTACTATTTTATTAGTAGCGGTATCTTTTTACGGAACTTTGGAGGTATAGTCGCGATGGTCGCTTTATTTTTTGTACTGTCCTTTACCTGGATGAAGTGCTATACAAAACATGGAGAATCCCTTCATATCCAAGACTATGTCGGTATGGATTTGGAAGATGCTATTGATCGGGCGGAGTCCAGTAGCTTTCAGATTGTAGTAAATGATTCTACGTATAAACCCAAGCTAAAACCAAATATCGTTTTAACACAAAGTCCCAAACCTTTATCTCAGGTAAAAAAGAACAGAAAGATTTATGTTTCTATCACTAAAAAAGTACCGGAGCTAGTCGAGCTGCCTAATTTGACGGGAGGAAATGATGATTATAAAAACTTTGAACGAAAATGTAAACGTAAAGATGTAGAGGTTCGAATTCTTAAAGAAGTCTTTAGTAATAAACTGGAACCAAACACTATACTGGAAGTGTATTATAATGATGTTGAAATCACGGATGAATTAAAAGGAGGTTATGAAGTACCAAAGGGTGGTGAAATTCAATGTGTAGTTACGAAACGTGGTGGCGGCGCCGTTCCAATACCTGAATTAGTGTGTAAAAAATATGATGAAGCTATTTTTCTTATAGGAAGCTTTAATTTAAATATTGGTTCCGTGATCAAAGACAAAACGGTAACGAATGAAAGTTCGGCTTATATCTGGAGACAGGAACCTCGATTTAGTGCATCAGGAACTATGCGTGTTGGCGAACAAATCAATATCTATCTGACGCAGTATAAACCTAAGAACTGTGGCGGAGGTGCTAATATTGAATCTCCTGCCGCTATTGAAGCACCTGCAAATGATTCTGAGGAGGAAAATGAAGACTTTGGAGGAGAGTAGACGTTGATCAGGTAATCAGGTACACAGGTACACAGGTAAGAAGGGCGTAAATGTTTTTTTGAAGAACTTAAATACCAGAATACCAGAATACCAGAATACCAGAATACCAGAATACCAGAATACCA
>CAYXQH010000873.1:0-2595 GCA_964467425.1 uncultured Saprospiraceae bacterium | reverse complement strand
CAAAGCTGAGCTTTTTTATTTCTTGAGTAGCTGTTCTCTCAGTAGTTTCGATTTTGTTAGGTGTAATAAACGGAAGCGGGTCATCATTGATTTCTGCTATTTCTCCCACTTCAAATGGAATGATCGCAATCATTTGATCCATAAAAATCACCTCAATGGTATATTTATCTGCATACCAATATCCATTAGTATCAGAACCATAGCCAGCATCTATAATTATTTGTTCGTCATTACTTTTATATTCCTTAAAAAAACTCATGTACGCTTTTTGCTGTCCAGAGTCATTAAAGAAATTGAATTGAAGTTCTAGTGGGAGTAATTCGTTTTTGGGTAATAAATTTTTGAGGCGAATTTCAATATTGAGATAGCGAGTAGCTGATGCAGAAAAAGTATGAAGGTAAACACGTTTACTGATGTCTTGACCAATTCGTGGACTTTCAAAGAGTCGAATTTCTTCTACTTCGAAATAAGGGTTATCGTCTTCTGTGACTAATCCAGCTTCAGTAATATAGAAATTGATTTTTCCGATGAGCGATTCATCAATGAATACCTGCCATTCATATTCGCCTTTTTGCCACCAGCCCGGATCAGGCGTTCCCCATCCTTCTCGCAAATAAATGATGTTTTGTTCTTTTGCTACAAGGATCTCTTTTTCTAACTCACAAACCTGAACATCAGTATCTTTATTTCTACAGATAAATTTAACTTTCGTATCCCAGTCTATTTCATCAAAAAGCTTATTGTAAAAAGATAATTCACAGTATAAGTAACGGCTTTCGATCACGTCAAAGACTTTTCTATACTTCTTTACATTTTGGTATAGGTTTTCCTTTGACCCAAAGACCTTCAGACCTTTTAGCTTATAATTGCCCCCTAGCGCTCCTTCTTTTTTATCTTTAAAAAGCATTGTTTCAATAAGTTCTTTAACCAAAGATACCTTTTTTACCTCATTTTAAGAAAAGTGAATTATTAGGGTTTTGTTAAAGTCCTGAATTACATTCTAAGGCTGTCACAAACGCATTAAAAGCCAATTTTTAATAGATATTCAAATCGATCAAAAAGTTGAAGACCTTTAAATTGAATAGAATTAGAGCTTTTAGAATGCAAAGTGTTTAGATTTAAAGCATGAAAACCTAATAAATCATCATGCCCAAGCGATCGGTCTATGGTAGCTTTATCAAGCAGACTAAAATCATTCGTTTGTAGAACAGCTTCTTTCAAGGCATTAATAACTGATTGCTCTGAATGTTCATTGTCCAGTTCTGTGAGGAAAAAAAGTAATTGCTCGCCTTTGTTAGTAGAACTTGTAATAGGAATGTTTTTAGAAATAGGGGAGACCTCATTTCGATTTCTAAAAGTGTATTCATGTGTCCATTCAAATAAAACTTGAAATTGAGCTTCCTGTTTTTTTACCAGAAGAATCAATAATAAAATTTCATCTTCCTTTGTAGAAACTTCATTCATGTCTTCACTGAGATTTACAGCAGTGAGGGATTCAATAGAAATATGGTCAGGCTGAATAGCAATAGGCTTAGTGTTTCTATTACAATTGAAAAAACTCGAGATCAATAAAAGGAAAGAGAATTGGAGAATTGTCTTCATAAACTTGATGCTATAATCCGCCTGTTAATTTATGTCCTTACATGTACAGCGGACTGCAAATTTACGAACTCTTTTCGGTTTGTCGATGATGTTATGTTCATGCGCATGTTTTACATAGCTCGCATCACCAATATGTAAATGAAATTTTTTGTCTTCCGGATAGAGTGCCCATATAGTAATGGTCCCCATCTTTTTTCTTTTTCTACCTTCCACCCAACCAAGACTTTTTAGTTGTAAAGGATTTTTGTTTTCGAAAATTTTAATTGTTTTCGTGGTATCGCTTATGACAACGGTGTTATCTTCATGAGCGAGGGTGTCATATTTTAAGCTACTATTTTCTACTTTTTTATGTTCTTTTAATAATTGAAAATAAGACTCCCAGTCCTCTAACGATGCGACTTTCCAACCTTTTGGACAGATAGTATCAAGCTCTATAAAGCTATAAAAATTCCCCTCCTTACAGTCTTTTTTTCTTCGATTGAAATTTGGGCAATGGGAGTGTAAAGTTTCGTATCTCAGGTTTTGTTGAAACCACTTTGTGTCCTCGATTTTTATAATATTATAAACCGTTCCATCTCTGGAATCTGTAAACGTTTCGGTTTGTCCAAACACATAATTTATAAATACAATGAAAATAAAAAAGGTGATGGATGTTGATTTCATGGTCTTAGTTCGGGTTTAGTATTTTGAAAATATGGAAAAACTAAGAAAGAAGTTTTCTTCTCATTTTGAATGTCAATGTAAAATCCTGATATCTAAAATTAGAACCGGCCTTTTTCATTTTAGTGGTTTTTGATTGAAAAAGCGTTAAAAACAAAATACTGTTTGAGTCCTGACGAGAATCTGTCAGGACGAGTTTATTATGTTTAGCTTTTTCAGGCATAAATTGCGTTAAGAAATGAAAACAGCCTTGAATTTTTTTGGTACTTTTTTGTTTCAAGTCCTAGATCCCGACATTTCGTCGGGGACAAAAAAGTACGAATAAGGTTAAAA
>CAYXQH010000872.1:0-2598 GCA_964467425.1 uncultured Saprospiraceae bacterium | reverse complement strand
GACCCGAATCCGCCGATTCAGGCGGGCGGGGGTTCACGAAGTACTCACAGAGTTTCACGGAGTATTAATTTCTATAATCTAATGGTGGTTCACGATCACCTAATAGGGGCACATATTTGAAATCTACACCTCGTTGCTCGATCAATTCTTTTTGCGCTGTTTTTAAAACATCCGGATGTAGCATCAAATGCATAGCCGTTAGTGACATCGTCTTTGCAGCGTTCATCATTCCTTTTTGGCCGATGGACGTTCCGCCCGAAGCAATAGCCTGCCAACTATGGGAAGGTGTGCCGGGAACATAGGTTGCTGTTCGCAATCCGGCTGTAGGTACGGCCCAACTGACATCTCCTACATCGGTGGATCCTCCTTTTCCTCTTTTGATGACTTGAAAAGGGCTTATGTTTTCTGCTATTTGTAAGCTTATGTTATCTCCGTATTCCAAGGAAGCAATAATGTTTTCAGCAAATTCTTTTTCTTTTTCATTGTATTTCACTCCACCAACTCTCGTTAAATTCTCATGCATGATTTGGCTGAGCGTCACATTAGGAAGAACATTATAAATTCCATGAATCACTTCATACTCCATTCGAGTGCCAGTACCTATTGCAGCACCTTCAGCACACTTTACGACCCGTTCGAAGTTAGAAGCGGCTATTTTCATCTCAGGATGGCGGACATAATAAAAGACTTCTGCAAAATCAGGAATAACATTCGGTGCTTCACCACCTTTGGTAATTACATAATGCGTTCTGGATTCCATGGTCATGTGCTCACGCAGTAAATTCACCATATCATTCATCGCTTCAACGCCGTCTAATGCGGAACGACCGTGGTGGGGTGCTGAGGAAGCATGAGCGGATAAGCCATAGAATCTAAATTTCGCTGATTTATTAGCAAGGGAGGATGCTGCATCTGCAGAATTTCTATTGGCAGGGTGCCAGTGCAAAACAGCATTGACTTCATCAAATAATCCAGCCCGTACCATATAAGCTTTTCCTGCTCCACCTTCTTCAGCAGGAGTGCCATAAAATTTTATCGTGCCCTTAATTTTATTTGCCTGCATCCAGTTCTTTGTTGCAATCGCAGCTGCAGCTGAACCAACGCCAAAGAGATGATGCCCGCAGGCATGTCCTGCACTTACATCCGTTCGCTCTTCGCGGCTTGGAGATGCTGTTTGAGTGATACCAGGTAAGGCGTCAAATTCTCCGAGGATTGCAATCACCGGTTGTCCTTCGCCATAACTAGCAATAAAAGCGGTTGGAATCTCTGCAACACCAACTTCTAATTTAAACCCGTTGTTCTGTAAGGTTTCCTGAAGGAGTTTAGAGCTTTTGTACTCTTGATAACCAACTTCGGCATAGTTCCAGATTTGCTTAGCAATTTTAAAATAGCTATCAGATTTATTATCTAATTCCTGGATAAGTTTTGACTCATCGGAATTAAATTGTGCAGATGCAAAGGCAAATGATAATATAGTCAACAAAAAGAGAAGGGTCGATTTTTTCATAAGAAAGACGGATATGTGAACTCCAAGATAGGTATTTGAATAAAATTAATTATACAAATAAAATCAACTTTGAATATTAATTTCATTATTAAAACAATAACTCGTAGTTTTTTGACACGGAGCTAAAAGGATTAAACAAAGACCTGCCTAGACGAGGTTTCACAGAATAAGGATGTTGGCCAATTTAATAACCACCTAACCAACCTTTAACTACTCACTTTTAACTCCTTTTTCGTCAATTGTAACATAGCCCCAATTTTCACCTCTTTCAATTCTATTAAGTTGCATCGATGAAATGCCCATACTTTTAGCAATAAGAGATTTCTTAGTCCTACCGCTTCTAAGGCGTTTCTTAATCAGCTTTACTTTTGTTTCTGTTAATTTGGTGTTTGAAGAGCGCTTTTTATTTCTTGGGTTGTAAATGCCCTGATCGATTTGCCATTGCGTCATTTCTTCTCTGGACATCCATTTAAGATTTTGCCAATGATTATTGGTGTTGTCATTATCTAAATGAATTACAAATTGCTGATCTTTCTTTTTTTTCCTAAGAAAGTTTTCTGCAACTATTTTGTGAACGTAAACGGAAAATCGTCTTTTTCCTTCGAGTCGAATATTTAATTGCTTATACCCACCTCTAATAGTTGAACCTTTCAAAAGTGTTTCATCTGAGTTTTCTTTGTTAACACTTTTTATTTTTCCGTAATTCGAAATAAAATAGTCATTGTTTTTCGTTGGGTATGGGGTACTGAGTTTTACCCATTTCTCGTTCCAAAATGTTTTTACTAGTGATTTCTCTCTCATGATTTAATTTATTTATCCAAAAAAATCTCTCTCCATTAGTTTGGGGTAATTAAATTAAGAGATCAAATTTAGCAAAAAAATACTGGATTGATGCTAGATTAACTTTAAAAGCCATTTAATGGGGAGTTAATTTTTTTAAGCAGAAATATTTGTTGGTAAAGGGTAGAACGAAAAGGATGAAGTCAGGGGGGGGTGTGTGTATTGTTTGTAGTTCGGTTTTCGGTGTTTGGTATTCGGCTCTATCGAACACCGAACACCGAATACCGAATACCGAATACCGAATACCGAAT
>CAYXQH010000871.1:0-2606 GCA_964467425.1 uncultured Saprospiraceae bacterium | reverse complement strand
CTGTGGTATCCAAGAGTGGAGAGTTGTTTCTCCTTCTCAAGGACCTGGTCAAACTGCTCCTCCTGCGAATGCTGCTGCTAACTGGACTTTCTCTGGTTCTGGTGACTTAGGAACTCAGACTGTTGATGTTTGGATTCTTGATGTAAACGGTAACTGGTCGTATGTTTCTACATACATCTTAGTTCAGGATAACCTTGCTCCATTCTGTACTGGTGCTAGTTCTGCTTCTATCTCAGGTACAATTGAGAATGAAGAAGCTAACTTAGTAGAAGATGTAATGGTTGATATCGATGGTTCTGCTCCTGGTGTGCCAGATCCAATGATGACAGGTGCTACTGGTGAGTATGCATTCCCTGGTCTTGCTGACGGTGGAAACTATGTTGTTACTCCAGAAAGAGATGACAACCCACTTAATGGTGTTACTACTTTTGACCTTGTTTTAATTAGCAAGCATATCTTAGGAATCACTGATTTAGGATCTCCTTACAAAATGATTGCTGCTGATGTAAATAACTCAGGAAGTATTTCTACTTTGGATATGGTTGAATTACGTAAACTAATCCTTTTCATCGATACTGAATTCCAGAATAACAATTCTTGGAGATTCGTTGAATCTGATTTTGTTTTCCCTGATCCAACTAATCCTTTTACTGCTTCTTTCCCAGAAGAATTCTCTGTAAACGGTCTTTCTGCTGCTGAAATCGCTGATTTCATCGCTGTTAAGACAGGTGATGTTAACTGTAGTGCTCAAGTGAATGGTTTCACTGGAAGTACTGACGATCGTAATGCAAATGGAGACTTAGTATTCGGAATCAACGATCAAGAAATGATCGCTGGTGAAACGTATACTGTTGACTTCACTGCAAGTGACTTCGAAAACGTTCTTGGATACCAGTTCACTCTTGGTTTAGACATGAATGCTGTTGAAGTAACTAACGTTGAAGGTAAACTAGCTGGTTTAACTGATGCTAACTTCGGAATGGATATGATTTCTGAAGGAGTTATCACTACTAGCTGGAATAACGCTAACGCTGTAAGCCTTGAAGGAAACGATGTTGTTTTCACTATTACATTAACTGCTACTAACAACGCTAAATTAAGCGATGTATTGAGCATCAACTCTCGTTACACGAAAGCTGAAGGTTATGATAATAATGCTAACTTATTGAACATCGGACTTTCTTTCAACGGTGCTACTGTTTCTGGTGAGTTCGCGCTTTACCAAAACCAGCCTAACCCATTCAAGTCTGAAACTGTTGTTGGTTTCAACTTGCCTGTTGCAGGTGCAGCTACGTTGACAATTTACGATGTATCAGGACGAGTACTTAAAGTATATAGCGCTGATTACGCTCAAGGTTACAACGAAGTTGAAATCTCTAGAGCTGAATTATCTGGTGCTGGTGTACTTTACTACCAGTTAGATACTGAGAATGACTCAGCTACTAAGAAGATGATCCTTATCAAGTAATTGATAATGAATCTGATAATATTAGCTCAATAGCCGGTTTAAGAATGCTTTGAAATCGGTTTTTGGGATGGCCTCTTACTCGCTTCGGTGGGTAGGGGGCTTTTTTAATTTATAGGCATCGAATTTGTATTATTACCCTAAGAAAAGTCAATAAAAATGGCTTTTTTACAATCAAAAGCAATTTGTTTTGAATATCATTATATTTGCAGTTGAAAATTATAATTCTAAAAACATTTGGAACATATGTACAGACTAATTTCTACCATTTCAGTGTTAGCATTTCTGCTAATTTCAGCTTGTTCTGATAACTCTCCTGCTTTAGTAAAAGAAAGTAAGGACAGTACAAAAGTGAAGCTTTTTAAACAAGTTCCAGCAAGCAAGTCAGGTATAACCTTTAATAACCTTTTAATTGAAGATTTTAATTTCAACCATATTCGATATGATGTCGTTTATCAAGGAGCTGGAGTTGCAGTAGGGGATTTGGATAATGACGGCCTACAAGATTTTTTTATTACCAGTAATATGAAGCCCGACAAATTGTACCATAATAAAGGCGGGATGCAATTTGAAGATATAACAGATGATGCCGGGATAAAATTTGATGGGAAATGGTCGACTGGAGTAACCATGGCAGATGTGAATAGCGATGGGTTTTTAGATATTTATGTTTGTAAATATCTATTGGATAACCCTGAAATAAGAGCTAATGCATTATACATCAATAACGGTGATTTAACTTTTACAGAAAAAGCAGCGCAGTACGGTATTGCCGATCAGGGTTATGGAACAACAGCCAACTTTTTTGACTATAATAAAGATGGTCATATAGATTTATATGTAGGAAACCAACCTCCTGTATCCAGATTGAAAAAGACGCAACAATCACAGCAAATTAATTACGCCTATACAGATCGATTGTATAAAAATAATGGTAACGGTACGTTTACGGATGTAACCAAGGAAGCAGGTATTACCAATTATAATTTTACACTTGCCGTAACGGTTAGTGATATAAATAATGATACCTGGCCGGATATTTATATCGCCTGTGATTTTGAAGAACCAGACATCTATTATCAAAATAATGGAGATGGAACGTTTACAAATGTTACGGATGATGCAATGCGTCACTTAAGTA
>CAYXQH010000870.1:0-2608 GCA_964467425.1 uncultured Saprospiraceae bacterium | reverse complement strand
CAGAAGAAAAACCAGAGGTCAAAACAGAAACGGAGGTCAAAGTGATCACTAAGCCTAAACCTAAAACGGAAGATGTACTTTTGGCTGATCCGCCAGAAGAGAAAAAGAAACCGAAACATACTGCGCGTTATATGTGGTGTCTGGATAATGGACATGGTAAAAAGACGGCAGGTAAACGGTCTCCTAAATTTGAAGATGGCAGACAGTTTTTTGAATATGAATTCAACCGTGATGTTGTTAAAAGAATCATGAAGAAGTTGGACGAAGTTGGTGTAAAATATTATAACGTCGTTCCGGAAGTCGAAATCGATAATTTCCTGGAAGGCCGGGTTGCAAGAGCAAATAAACTGAAAAGCTCAATTCCTAAAATCTTTCTTTCTATCCATGCCAATGCTTTTGGACGATCAGACTGGGAGCCGCCAAGTGGAATCGAAACATGGTATTTCCATAGCAGCCGTACAGGTCGCGCCATCGCTCGGATTTTTCAACAAAAACTCGTTGATAAGTTGGGTTGGCAAAATAGAAAACTAAAATCTTACCCTGGCAAGAAACAGTTTTATGTATTGAGAAATACCAACATGGCTGCAGTATTGACAGAGAATGGATTTTATACAAATAAAGAAGAATGCCGCCTTTTAATGAAGAGCAGTATTCGCCAAAAAATAGCAGATGCACATGTCGAAGCTATTTTAGAAATTGAAAAAAATGGCCTTTAAGATAAAGCATTAAAAAGGGCTACGAAGAATCAAGTCTCTTGAAACGTAGCCCTTTTTAATATGCTTAGTTCTCTACCTCTTTCCCTTTTTACCTAGAAAATTTTATCCTCCTCGTTTTCCCTTTCCATAAAAAAAGCCTACATTAGCACAGTCTAAACATACTTCCCTACCATAATTATTTTCAAGCAACGCGAGAATCTTCCCCAAATTTATTACTAAAACTATAGTCATGAAACGAATACTCCTGCTCGCTTTTCTAGCGATAAGTATATCCTTATCTGCTCAAATTAATTATACGGCAAACGATCAAGTTCCTGAATACAATGGCAACTTCGGTTATGGTGTAAACTTCGGCTCCAATGCTGGTTGGGACGATGAGGCCGAAGCAGACATAGCTGCTGGAAATCCCGCAGTAGGTCAGCAAGGCGTTGGTTGTAATACCGTTCGACCTCCTTTGCCCGAATGGTTTTTGGAGTTTTGGGGTTATGATATCCGACTTGATGAGTATCAATATTTCGAGTCTTTAGGCATGAGTGATTTGACTGTTTTTGTTGGAGACCCTTCTGATGAGCATCGCGATCCTAACTCCTATTGTCCAGGCTATGAGTCTTTACTTTTTGACAATATGTATCTTCCGATTTGGGACAATGGTGAAAACGGCACCCCCGTCAACGATGATAATCATTACGCCATTTATCTTTATGACATGGTCAATATTTACAAGGATCATGTAACCTTCTGGGAGATCATGAACGAGCCGGATTTCGATTATTCCGCATCTGGTTTTTTGGATCCTGGTCAGCCGGGGAATTGGTGGGAAGGAGTACCTGATCCATGCGATTATAAATTGCGGGCGCCGGTTTATCATTATATTCGATTATTGCGTATCAGTTATGAGGTCATAAAATATGTTGACCCCGAATCCTTTGTAGCAGTCGGCGGTTTGGGTTACGAAAGTTTTTTAGATATCATTCTACGTCATTCTGATAATCCGGACAATGGAATAGTAACTGCTGAATTTCCTTTAACAGGTGGAGCATACTTTGATGCGGTGAGTTATCATTCGTATCCTCATTTCAGTTTAAAAGATTGGAATAATGACATTGGTGCTTTTGACTTTTTCAGATACTCGGATGCAGCGATGCAGGAAGTCATTAATAAGAAAAATGATTTTGAGGCGGTTTTAGATACTTATGGTTATGATGGAAGTGCCTATCCTGAAAAAGTATGGCTGATTACTGAAAGTAATGTTCCAGCAGGTAATTTCAATCCTGACTTTTTTGGTTCTGTTGTAGGGCAACGGAATTTTGTAATGAAAACAGCGGTCGCTTGTCAGAAGAATAATATTTTACAATATCATATTTACAAATTAGCAGAAGACTTCCCAATTGGTGAAGGAGAAAACGAATTTGACAGAATGGGTTTATATGAAAACATGGATGATGTTGGACAGTATAATCAAGTGGTTACCGAATCAGGTATTGCCTACAAAACGATCTCTGATGCAATAGGCGATGCATTTTATAATGAACCTAAAACAACAGCGCTAAACCTTCCAAGCAATATTGACGGTGCAGCTTTCAAGCATCCAGATGATTCATACACTTATGTTCTTTGGGCAAAGACCGATACCGATCAATCAGAGTTTGCCGCTGCGACGTATTCTTTTCCCACTGCGATGAATGTAAGTCTTCTAGAAAAAAAGAATTGGAATTATTCACAGACTAACTCCAGCGAAAATATTAATGCGACCAATATTGCTTTATCTGGTGCACCGATTTTCTTGCACGATATTTCTATTCTTGACCTTCCGCCAACGGCGAGTTTCGATTTTTCGATAAACTCCAATTGCGCACCTTACACTATTTCATTTAATGATAATTCTACGGCAG
>CAYXQH010000869.1:0-2610 GCA_964467425.1 uncultured Saprospiraceae bacterium | reverse complement strand
CCTAATTTTCAAATTATCTTTTAAACCGAATTTCTATGAACCAGCGTTTTGTAATAATCATAATGCTATTTTTGGGAGTAATCTTTGGAAGGGAAACGTACGGGCACGCGCCTGAGAATACTACTGACAGATGTACTCAATTTTTTGAAGGTCTTTCTTCTGATTTAACTGACGGGTTGAATCCTAATTCAATCAATTCTAAAAAACTTAAATTAAAACTTCCGATAATTATTGCAGGTGAAGAACCAAGAGATTCGACGATACTTATCAGTGATTGTGGGGGTGTTTGTCCATTAGCAACCACAACTACATTGGATGGTATGGCTCCAACGGTTCTTAGTTTGGGTGAAGATTTTTTTGTCGGATGTCAGGGGATATTTGAAGCACCGAGAAGTAACCAAGTTATCGATCATTGTGGAGGTCCTGTAAGTACTGTACAACTCAGTCTACTAAGTTTGGTACATGGGACCAATGGTTGCTCCAAAACTATCACCTTCGTTTGGGAATTATCCGATGATTGTGGAAATATACAAACAGAAGATCAAGTATTTACAATTGTAGATGATATAGCACCAGTAATAACGCCAACGGCTGCAACAGTTTTTAACCTTCCTTGTGGAACTGATGCTCCTCGACCGACAGCAGCGGATGATTGCCAAGGAGCATTACCCGTTAGAATCGGTACGCCGAATACTTCTTCTATCAGAGGATTATATTTTAGTGATAATACGCTGTTTTCATTCTTTTGTGCAAACTCATCAATGATAATTCGCACATGGGTAGCAGCAGATGGTTGTGGGAATTTATCAGCTCCTTTTGTACAAAACATTCATTATGATGACACTTCTGGTCCAACTTTTACAGTGCCAGCAGATGTTACTACTAATCAAGGATTGGATTGTTCCAATGATAATTTTAATTCTGATCCGTTACTCAATGGTGATTTTGATCCTCAATTTTTGGCGAGTTTAAATGCCAGTTGGGGTTTTCCAACCAATATTATTGATGATTGTCAGGGGAATGAGCCAAGTATTTCCGCCAATTTTGTAAATGGAACGAATAGTTGGACTACGGCAGGTGGTTATACGATTAGCTTTTCTGATAATACGCCTTGCATGGATCCAGATTATTGCTCAACGGCAGGTGGATTTACATTAAGATATAAAATTGAAAGAACCTGGACGATTACAGATCAATGTAATAATGCTTCCACTCCAGTAGTTCAAACTATAAATATTACGGATAATACGCCGCCGGTTGTTACTGGCTCAACTAATTTAGGAACGGTCGTTTTAAATTCAACAGGCAGTGCTTGTCCCAATGATGTGATTGCTTTTTCACAATCATCAAACGACCCTGCCGTGCCAGCAACTTTCCTTTATAATGGTACAAATTTATTGGTGACAGATCCTGGTTCTGGTGTTTTAGTTGGAACGTTTGCGCCACCGAGCGCTACAGATATGTGTGATGGAATTGGAACTACGGTTTGTCCAAATGATGTGGTATTGTCGATTCGTAGTGCAGTGGTTAGTGATAAATCAAATGCGCCTTGTCAGGTGCGATATTCTGTTTTATGGGAAGCCGCAGATGCTTGTGGAAATACAACGCCAATTGGAAATCCTTTTAGACAATTTATTACTTTTTCTGATGAATCAGCACCTCATTGGACATTGGCAGCGGGTAGTTTAGATCAAACATTAGATTGTACGAATAATATTGAACCAACGGTTTTAGGAAATGGTGGAGCTGGACTCGCTCCTGTACTAACGGATGTAACCGAAACTTGCGGAATTACGGCAAATTATCAACAAGTAAACATGATTCCTTCGACAGGTTCTGCTCAAGGATTTTACTTTTTGGATGGAGCCGTGAGCAGTTGTACTGCCAATGAAAAAGTAATGACAAGAACGTGGTACGCAGTTGATGTCTGTGGAAATGTGAGCGCTCCTTTTGTACAAACTTTAACCATTCAAGATAATTCTATTCCAGATTTTATACAACCAACAAGCCCTGTTAATCTGTTTACTTCTACTGGGAATATCTGTCCTGATGGCATGAATCCACAGGGAATGGTCAGCCTCACAGCTGGTCAAACTGTAATGTCTGGAATGGCATTCACGGTTGCAGGTGTTTCGTTTAATGCTCCTGTTTTTTCAATTACACCCACCAATGCTGGCGAGTTTGGTGGACTTTGTGATGCCAATGCAATTTTAGTGTTGGATGCAATAAATGTAATAGGCCCGGCGACTAGTTGTGGAGTTAATTTAGAATTGATTTGGCAAGTAACGGATGATTGTGGAAACATGGTTTCGAGAAGGCAAGTATTTTCGATTCAAGATGATAGTGCACCTAATCATACGACCCCTGGTTTAATTACACATACCATCACTTCTAACTTAGATGCATGTCCTATGGATTTTTCCGCTACGAATTTTTCATATGATGCTACAACCAATGAATTGGTCATCACAGATCCAAATTCTGGTAACGTAACGCGATTTACCAACATTCCTGTTTTTACAGATAATTGCCAATCGCCAGTTAATGTTACGATGAATGTTTCCAATAGCGCTGTTGCTAATTGTAATTCAGCGTTTGAGTTGACTTGGA
>CAYXQH010000868.1:0-2612 GCA_964467425.1 uncultured Saprospiraceae bacterium | reverse complement strand
CATCCCTAGATGGTTCGAATTCTTCTACTGGAAATGATTTTTCTTATGAATGGTTGAATGAAGGAAATGTAAATGTAGGAGATGAACTGATGGTCAATGTTTCTGAAACAGGAACGTATACCCTGATAGTGACAGACGAAACCAATGGTTGTACGGCAAGTTCAACAGTGGAAGTGGAACCAGATGCGGAACTTCCGATTGCAGATGCTGGAGAAGGAGCTACATTGACTTGTATTATTGATGAAGTAAACCTCGATGGATCTGGTTCAAGTGCTGGTGGAACAATTTCCTATGAATGGTTTGATCCAAACGACGTTTCATTAGGAGGAAATTTAAACATTGATGTTGAGCTTATGGGGACCTATACTTTGGTTGTTTCGAATTCGGATAATGGCTGTACAGCGACTTCTTCTGTCGAAGTGGATACAGATTTTACACCTCCGGATATTATTATTGATGATCCGGATAATTTAACCTGCTCTGGTGATGATGTTATTTTAAATGGAAATAATTCTTCAGGAAGTGGAACCCTGGAATATGAGTGGCAGGATGAAAATGGTGTTTCAATTGGAATGGAAGAAACACTAAGTGTTGATCAGTCGGCTACTTATATCTTGGTTATTACAGATATGGCAAATGGTTGTACAGCAACGACAAGCACAGATGTGTTGGCTGATACAAATGCACCAATCTCTAATGCTGGTGATGATGATTTTTTAACCTGTGAAGAAACAATGTTGACCATTGATGGTTCGAATTCAACAGGAAATAATTTAACCTATGAATGGCTGGATGAAAATGGTGTGGTCGTAGGAATGGAAGCTACACTTGAAGTTCAGGATAGTGGCGTATATACCTTGATTGTAACCGATGGTGATAATGCCTGTACCGCCTCTGATGAAATTGAAATTATTAATAATACCCAACCTCCGCTAGTAGAAGCTGGGGACGATGTGCTATTGAATTGTTCAACTCTAACAGGAACCTTAAACGGAGAAAATTCTTCTGGAGGGCTTGTTTTATTTTATGAATGGCAAGATGAGAATGGTGTTGTAATCGGCGAAGGTGTCACTGCATCCGTTGCTGATACAGGCACCTATACACTTTTTATTACCAATGGAGAAAATGGTTGTACAGGAATGGATGAGGTAGAAGTTTTGGGTGACTTTGATTTGCCAACAATTGACCCCGCTCCGGTAGATACCTTGAACTGTATTCAAAATACGCTGACGCTTGAAGGTGCCAATGTAATGGGAACCGGTCCATTGAATTTTGTGTGGTTAGATTCTAGTGGTGATTCAATTAGTTCAGGTAACTCTTTAGAAGTAGATGCTTTTGGGGCCTATACGCTTTGGGTAACTAATACGAATAATGGTTGTTCACAAACTGAATATTTTCTTGTGTATGAAGATTTTACTCCTCCAACAAGTAATGCAGGGCAGGGAGCTTCCTTAACCTGCGATGATACTTCTGTAAGCTTGATAGGTAGTGGAACTAGCGATAGTGGAAATACTTCCTATGAATGGCAAAACGAAGGTGGCGTTACGGTTGGAAATATGCCGAGTGTTGATGTTTCAGAAATAGGAACGTACACCCTAATTATAACAGATGATTCAAACGGTTGTACAGCAAGCTCGACGGTTGATGTAATTCCTGATGCGAATTTACCAATAGCAAATGCTGGAACGAGCTTTACATTGAATTGTACAGATTTAACGGCAAGTCTGGACGGGACTGGCTCCAGTACTGGAATGAATATTTCTTATGAATGGCAAGATCCAAATGGGGTGATCCTCGGAGATTCAGCTACACAACTTGCAGGAAATCCTGGTGTTTATACCTTATTAGTAACAGATACCAATAATGGTTGTACAGCGACTTCAACGGTAGAAGTGTTTCAGGATATAGATGTTCCAAATGCAAATGCAGGTTTAGATACTGCGCTGACATGTACAGATAATAGTTTGATATTAGATGCTAGTTTGTCCACAGTTAATAATGGTGTGATCTCTATCTATAATTGGTTTGATCCAAATGGTATGTTGATTTCTGATCTTGGAAATGCTATTATTTCCACACCTGGGATTTACACCTTGATGATTACCGGAAACAATGGTTGTACAGATAGTGATGAAGTAGAAGTATTTTTGGATGCGGATGTTCCACAAGCGATTATTGGTCCTGGTGATATATTAACCTGCGAAACGCAGCAGATCGAATTAGGCGATGCCACCAGTAATAATGGCTTAAATGTTTCTTATCAATGGACAGATAGTAATGGAATGCTTATTGACCAAACACCAACTATTCAAGTAGCAAATCCGGATACTTATACTTTGTTAGTGACTAATCTAGACAATGATTGTGAAGCTACTGCCGAAGTAGAAATTTTACAAAATATAAATCCACCAATAGCTGATGCTGGAAATGAAGAGACTTTGACTTGTATTTTGACTAGCTACGAACTAGGCGGAATGGGGACAAGTACAGGAGATGATTTTACTTATGAATGGATGGATGAAAACGATTTAACTTTTGGAAATACTAATACGATAAACATTTCCACGCCCGGAGAATATAATTTAGTCGTTACCGATACGATCAATGGTTGT